>JBGPSX010000052.1:0-13225 GCA_041490325.1 Bryobacteraceae bacterium
TGGCCGGGGCTGCTGGTAACCGTCAAATCGCCTCCCATCAGTTGCGCGTACTTACGGCTGATGGCCAGCCCCAAACCGGTCCCCTCCTGGGTGTTCAGACTACCTTTGGCTTGGCTAAACGGCTCGAACAACTTCCTCTGTTGCTCCTCGGTAATGCCCGAACCGGTATCCTCAACCCGGGCTGACAGCCATAGCCGATAGGTGCCCTTTTGGTCCAGAGTGACGTGCAGCTTGACGTGGCCACGCTTGGTAAACTTGATTGCGTTTCCGAGCAGGTTAATCAGCGCCTGTCGTATCTTACCTTCGTCCCCAACCACGTAAGGCGTCAATTCCCCATCCACCAACATTTCGAATTCTAGCGCCTTCGCCTCCGCCCGCAAGCGGAACATCGCTGCCAGATCGTTCAGCAGCCCGGCGAGGTTGAATGTAGCTGGATTGAGCTCCGTACGGCCAGCCTCGATCTTGGACATGTCCAGAACATCATTGATGAGGGTCAGCAGATGCTCGCCGCTGCGGCCGATGATCTTGAGATTCGCCTTCGCCTCTGCTCCCAGGCCCGGATCGCGCAACATCAACTGCGCGTAACCGAGAATGGCGTTCATCGGCGTACGGATTTCGTGAGACATAGTCGACAAAAACGTACTCTTGGCCCGGTTGGCGGACTCGGCCTCCGCCTTGGTTTGCATTAACTGCGCATTGGCGTCGTGAAGTTGTTGGTTAGCGGCCCGTAACTGCTGCGAATTGTGGAAAATCTCGGCCTCCATCTGCTGCATACGAGAGAGCGGCTCGCTGAGATTGCTCGCAGTCTGTGGCTTTTGCCGTACAAACTCGGTTACGTCCACCACGCGATGGATGAAATATTCGATCCGGCGATCCGTCCCGAACACGGGGGAGTTGACCGGACTCCAATAACGCTCCTGGAAGGCGCCATCGGGCTGGCGGATGTCGTATTTCTGGATGGCCATGGTGTGTGAGGCGCCGGTCCGTCGCACCTCGTCGAGCGACGCGCGCCAGTTCGCTACGCCCGTGACGCCAGGGTCGGCCGGGTTGTCGGGGAAAACCTCGAAGACGCCGCGGCCGAGGATATCCCGTCGGCTCGTCATAGTAGCCTCCAGGAAGGCATCGCTCACCGAGACGATCTCTAGGTCGGGTGTGAGGATCATGAAGAGGCCGGGCAGCGATTCGAAGAGGCTTTGTAATACGGCTCGGCTGCGGCGTAGCTCGTCTTCAACCGCCCGGCGCTCGGTGATATCTCGAATGGCGCTAGAAACTAGCACGCCCTCTTCGGTCTCCAGCGGGCTGAGGCTGACTTCAACCGGGAACTCGGTTCCATCCTTGCGCAGCGCGTATAGTTCCACACCCGCACCCATGGTCCGCACCCGGGGATCGGCGAAGAATCCCGTGCGGTGTCCCGGATGCTGGCCCCGGAAGCGTTCCGGCGCCAGCATCTCGATGGGCTGCTCCAGCAGTTCTTCTCTCGTGTAACCAAACAGCTTCTCCACCTGCGTGTTGACCAGGACGATCTTCCCCTCTCGATTCACTACCACTACGGCATCTGGCGCTGCTTCCAGCAGTCCCCGGAACTTCGCCTCCGCTCGCTTCCGTGCGCTGATATCGCGCGCGATTGTTGAGGCCGCCGTCACTTGGCCAAGGGAGTTCTTGATGGGAGAAATGGTTAGCGCCACATCGATCAGCTTGCCGTCCTTTTTTCGCCGTACGGTCTCCTCATAAATTTTTTCTCCTTGCTGGAGCTTCGATATAATTGCGGGCAACTCGTCGGCGCGGTCGCGTGGAAGCAGGATGGAGATAGGTTCGCCCATGACCTCATTGGCTGAGTACCCGTAAAGTCGCTCTGCTCCTCTGTTCCAATTGACGATGATTCCCTCCAGAGACTTGCCGATGATGGCGTCATCGGAGTAGTCAACGATGGAGGCGAGTTGCTCCCGGCTCTGTTCCGCGCGCTTTCGTTCCGTAATGTCGCGGATGGCGCTGGAAACCAGCACGCCCTCTTCGGTCTCCAGCGGGCTAAGGCTGATCTCAACCGGGAACTCGGCGCCATCCTTGCGCAACGCGTACAGTTCCACACCCGCGCCCATGGTCCGCACCCGTGGATCGGCGAAGAACCCGGTGCGATGTCCCGGATGCTGGCCCCGGAAGCGTTCCGGAACCAACATCTCAATGGGCTGCCCCAGCAGTTCTTCTCTTAGGTAACCAAACAGCTTCTCCACCTGGGTATTGACCAGGACGATGTTCCCTTCTTGATTCACTACCACCATTGCGTCGGGCGCTGATTCCAGTAGCCCTCGGAACATTCCGTCTGCCACGCGGCGTTCGGTCACGTCCCAACAGACGCCACCAAGCCGGCGCGGCTGTCCTGCTTCGCCGTAATAGACTTGTCCGCGGGTAGCCAGGGACCGTATGGCGCCTTCAGGCCAGACCACGCGGAATTCCGTTTTGAAGTCCGCGCCGCTTTCGACCGAAGCTGCGACCTCTTGTTGAACGCGCTGCCGGTCGTCCGGGTGAATCAGCCCCATATACTCCTCAAACTTTTGCGGGAACTGGCCGGGTGGAAGGCCGAAGACGACCGAGCAATTCTCATCAGCCTCGACGACGTTCGGAGCGATCTCCCAACTCCAAACGGCGATCCCTGAGGAACGCACCGTGAGGCGTAAGCGTTCCTCGGTTTGCGCCAGTGCTTCCCGTGCTTGCTGAAGTTTTCGAACACTCTTTGTCGCTGCGGCCTGCATCACTCCGGCCAGCGCCACAATGGCGGCGCTCACGCCCACGAAGAAGGCCAATCCCGCGTACGTAATCGCGCCCTTGAACTCGAAACTGCCACGCGGCGGGATCAGAAAGTAATCCGCCGACACAACACCGAGGATCACCGCTACCACGGCGGGCCGGACACCCCCATACCACGCGGTTATCAGGACCGCCACCAGTAATGTAGGGAAAGGATTCCGGTCACCGAGGAGCGGGTCGAGTAGAAGCCGCATCCACGTTGCCAGCGCGATGCTGACAACCGCGCAGCCGTAGCGAAACAGGAACGGCCGGGTCGCTTCCAGGTCTTCGCGCGGAAGAATCCTGGAGGTTAACCATTTGTCAGGGACGCTCGTGTGACCTCCGGCGAACGATAAGGCCGGGCAGCCATCGCGGAGCAATCCTGAAGAGCTTGGAATCTGAGATGCGAGAAGCCACCCACTAACGCACCAGAGTGGATCCTCATGGTCGGATGGTTGGGTTCCTCAACTTAAGCGAACACCAACGTGACCTGCGACTAGAATTATTCCATCAATTCTGCTGCGGCGCAAGGGCTTAGGTTTCGCTCGAGCCGGCATCTGCCCCGAATTAGCCGGCGAAACAGGCTCCGCCGAAAATCTGCTGGTTTCGAACCAGCTTTTCGTGTATCCTGGCAAAGAAAAGGCGAAACCATGAATTTGACTTTGGGACTCTCTGGATCCGGCAACGCGTTCGGAATGGCGCGCCGCGGAGGTATCGAAGCCGCCGTCGCGAGATTCGAGCAATTGATGTCCGATCCGGATTCCCCGATTCGCGCCATGCGCCACCAACCCGCCCGCGATGGCGAGTTTTGCGACCTTCCAGCAAGCCTCGCGCCGGCGTTGCGGCAGATGCTCGAATCGCGCGGCATTCCCCGGCTGTACACGCACCAAGCTGAAGCATTCGGCCTCGCGGTAGAAGGCAAGAATGTCGTGGTAGTGACGCCCACTGCCAGCGGCAAGACGCTGTGCTACAACCTGCCCGTCCTGCATCGCCTCAACGAAGACCCAGGCGCACGGGCTTTGTACCTGTTTCCCACCAAGGCGCTGGCTGAAGACCAGCTCCACGAATTGCAAGCCGCCGTCGATTCGACGGGCGCCGAGATCCGCGCGTTCACTTACGATGGCGACACGCCGCAGGATGCTCGCCGCGCCATTCGCGAGCGCGCCAACGTGGTGCTCACCAATCCCGACATGCTGCACAGCGGCATTCTGCCGCATCACACCAAGTGGGCAAAGTGTTTCGAGAATCTGCGCTACATCGTGATCGATGAGCTGCATTATTATCGCGGCGTATATGGCAGTCATCTGGCGAATCTGCTACGCAGACTCCGTCGAATTTGCGAATTCTATGGGTCCAAGCCGCAGTTCATCTGTTGTTCGGCGACCATTGCCAATCCGAAAGAGCTGGCGGAAGCGCTGACCGAGTCGCCCTTCGAGCTGGTGGATCGCAACGGCGCGCCCAGCGGCGAAAAATATTTCGTCTTCTACAATCCTCCGGTTGTGAACCGGCAGCTTGGCATCCGTCGCAGCTACCTGAATGAGACGCGCAGGATCGCCACCGAGTTCATTGAACGGCGCCAGCAGACTTTGGTTTTTGCGAATAGCCGGCTGGCGACCGAGGTGCTCCTGAAGTACTTGCGCGATGCCTGCGAACGTGGACCCACGCCGGGCGACACCGTGCGCGGGTATCGTGGTGGCTATCTGCCGCGTGAACGGCGAGAGATCGAACGCAAATTGCGAGATGGCGAGATCCGCGCCGTGGTTGCCACCAACGCGCTCGAGCTTGGAATCGATATTGGATCGCTGGATGTGGTCATCATGGCTGGCTACCCAGGCTCCATCGCTTCGGCGTGGCAACGGGCCGGCCGCGCCGGGCGCAGACAGACGTCGTCGCTGGCCGTGCTGGTGGCCTCCAGCGCGCCCATCGACCAATACGTCGTGGAGCATCCGGATTACTTCTTCGACCGGTCGCCCGAGCACGCCCACATCAACGCCGGCAATCTGGAGGTGCTCATCAGTCATCTCAAGTGCGCCGCGTTCGAGTTGCCGGTTCGAGACGGCGAAAAATTTGGACCTCACGACACCACCGAGCTGTGCCGTTTCCTCGGTGAAGAAGCCGGCTTCCTGCATCACTCGGCGGGCTATTGGCATTGGACCTCGGACACCTACCCGGCCGACGCGGTGAGCTTGCGCGCCATCACCAGCGATAACTTCGTGGTCGTGGATATCACCGGCGAGCACCAGGTCATCGCGGAAGTATCGTTTCCAATGGCCCTGGCGACGCTGCACGAAAAAGCGATCTATCTGCACGAAGCGCGCCAGTATCAAGTGGAGAAGTTCGACTATGAAGGAAGAAAAGCCTACGTCCGCCGCGTGGACAGCGACTACTTTACCGACGCCATCGACTACACCGAAGTGAAGGAACTGGAGGAATTCGACTCCCACAGCGTGAACGGCGCCATGGCGGCGCATGGCGATGTTCGCGTGAACACTCAAGTGGTCGGCTTTAAGAAAGTCCGATTTTATACGCTCGAGAATGTCGGCGCTGGAAATTTATCCATGCCGGAACAGGAACTGCACACTACCGCTTTTTGGCTGCATTTCCCTGCGATTTTTATGGCACGGCTTACTTCGCTGAATTCGACGGAAAAGCTGAATGGTCTGAGCGGACTTGCGAACGTTTTGCGAACAGTAGCGTCCCTACTACTGATGTGCGATCCCCGGGATTTGGGGATCGCGATCGCGGGCGACATATCCAATGAAGCGCGAAGTTTCGAGCCGGACCTGTTCTTATTCGATAAATATCCAGGCGGCATCGGGCAGAGCCAACCATTGTTTGCGCTTACAAACAAACTGCTGACAGGTGCGCTGGAGGTGCTGCGGTCGTGCGCTTGCGATGGGGGCTGCCCGGCTTGCGTCGGACCCGTCGGTGAAGTGGGAGAGCGCGGTAAGGAGGCAGCGCAGGAAATTCTCAGGGAACTGCTGGGAACCTAGCGAACGAATTCGTAGCGTTCGAGCGTGGCGGCGACTTCGGTTTTCCGGGCAAATCGCACGATTTTTCCAAGGCAATGAATGCGAACGGACACGCCAGGATTAGGAGATGAAGGAAGCGTAATGACATATTCCACGGGTTCTCCAATCCGGAGCGCCGCCTCGGACTGAAATAGGACGCCCACCGAACTCAAGTTCCGGGTCTCACCGCGTTCAGAAAGGGGTCGAGAGCCACTGCGGACTAGTTCAAACGGTAGCCGCAGGTCGAATCTTCGCGCTTTTCGCTGCTCCATGTCGCTATTGCCTCTAAGACTCTAGCTGAGTGTCGACCGAAGGTCAATAGTGAACGACGATCCGTTTAACTGTTTAGTTCCAGTACTTTCCTTAGCCTTTTGCGTGTTCGCCTGGCGTGCCGATCATGTGGGAAAATAGGAACTCCGTTAGGCGGAACGATGAACGAGATTAGCGTCGACGAGCAATTGCAGAAGATGCGGGACGATTGGGACCAGCGGGCCCGCGAGAACGCACGCCACTATGTCAACACCGCCAGCACGGGCTGGACGGACGAGGACTTTTTCGCATCCGGCGAGAAAACCGTGGCCGAAGAGATCTCGACCGACATGGGCAATATTTGTCAGGGTAAGGCTCCGGGCGAGATGAGAGTGCTCGAGATCGGCTGCGGCGCCGGCCGAGTCACCCGGGCGCTGGCCTGCCTCTTCGGCGAGGTGCATGCAGTGGACGTCAGCGGCGAAATGGTCCGGCTGGCGAGGGAGGCTCTGCGGGATCAGCCGCATGCGTTCGTCCATCAAAACAATGGCAAAGATTTATCGGTGTTGCCGGAATTACCCTTCGATTTTGCCTTTTCATCCATCGTCTTCCAGCACATTCCCAGCCGCGAAATCATCGAGAACTACGTGCGCGAAGTGCATCGGGTGCTGCGGCCGGGGGCGTTGTTCAAGTTTCAGGTCCAGGGTAGCGTTATTGTGAACTCCTCGCCTGACGACACCTGGCTCGGCGTCCACTTCTCCGAACAGGAGGCAACCGAAATGGCGCTACGCTGTGGCTTTGATCCGCGCTACCGCCATGGGGCGGGAGAGCAGTACTTCTGGTTGTGGTTTTTCAAGCGCTGATTTATTCCGCCGCGTTCCGCCCCGAACCTGTCGCGGATTGGCGTGTCCCGGCCTGCGCTCTCCGGGCTTCCCAATAAAGCGACATTCGCCGGGATACTTCCCGCCGCTCCTCAACGCTCATGCTTTTTCTTCCACGGCGCGCGCCGGCCTGGGGCTTCTTCCGGAGCCGCCGCTCCAGCCCCGCAATGGTGGCGTCCAAACGCTTCTTCTCCTCGTACAGCTCTCGTAGAGTCTTGTGAACGTCCATTGCTCAATTTCGGAGTGATTCTCATGGTAAACGAGACGGGCGCAAAAAGCCAGCCAGTATTAATAGCCCGTTCAGCGCGCCAAAAATGGCCAGTGCCAAACGAAGTGCAAGTTATAATGCATAGCCGCCCCGTAGACGGCAGCCCCGGCAACTACCAGGATGCCCAACGTGATCGAGAAGATCAGTTTCCACGGGAACTTCTTGCCTTCGCGCCGCAATATCAACAGGTAGCTGAAGAAGATCCCGACGAAATACAGCAAACACATCGGAATCGCGAACATCATCAGATTGAAGAAATCCGGCGTCGGGGTGAGAATGGCCGCGACAATGACGATCGCTAGGATCGCGTAACGCGAGTGACGCAGCAGAAATCTAGGCGACACAATGCGCAGAAGCGTCAGCAGGAAGATCAGGACCGGCAGTTCGAAAATCAGGCCGACGCCCAACGTCACGTTCACGAACAGGTCAAAGTATTCGGTGGCGGTGACCAAGGGCTTCACACCGCCGCTGAGTCCGATTCCCAGCAGGAATGTCAAGCCGTAGCGAAACGCCACGAAATAGGCGAAGCAGCCTCCCGTAATGAACAGGCCACCCGTCAGGAGAATAAATGGCGCGGCCCAGCGGCGTTCACGTTTGTAAAGTCCGGGAGCGATAAAAGACCAGACTTGATAGACAATCCAGGGGGAACCTAGAAAGACCGAGCACAGCAAAGGCAGCTTAACCCATATGATAGAAAAGCCCTCCATGGGAGCCGTCGTAATCAACACGGGCGGATCCACTTTCAGGGTCTTCAGCGCTTCCACAGCCGGTTCGCTAATGATCTCCCACAACTTGTAGCAATACGTCATGCTGACAATGAACGCCACCGCCAGACCATAGATCGCTTTGATGATCCGGCTGCGCAGCTCCTCCAGATGCTCCATGAAGGACATGCGCAGCATGCCACCCTCTTCAGGATCTTCCTCCTCTATGTCCGCCGGAGGCGTAGGAGGAGGCGGCGGCGCAGGCGGTACTGTGACGGCTGTTACCGGAATGGCGGGTGCATAGTTAAAGTCATCCGCCGGCGCCGCTGGCTGATCGTGGACCTCGGACGGTCCTTCTCCGTGGGGAGGAGCCACTCCCTGCTTCTCGTCGTCCATTTTCAGATGCTTTTCGTTCTAACCGTGGTCCGCGCTAACTGTTGATCGAATGAGATTCCGGCGCCACGGGACTCGCTGTTTTTTCGGAAGCTGCTTCCAAAGTTGAGTTCCGCGCTACGGTTCCATTCGGCGCCTCATGGGACACGGCAGTTTCGGCGCCCTGAGGTGCTGGTGCGCTTACGGTGGCTGGATTTGCTTCGGTGGATGGGGTCAATTCGGGGTTGTAGACGCCCGAATCGTAAGATGAGTCGTACTCGTTGTAGTGATTGTAAATCTCGTTGGTATAGCTGCGAGTGACTTCTTTGATCGACTCGTTTTCCTTCTCCAACTCTCGCATGTGGCCTTCGAACGTGGATTTGAGTTCGCTTTGAGCGCGGCGAAACTCGGTGATCGCCTTTCCTATCGTCTTACCCAACTCTGGCAGTTTTCGGGGGCCAAAGAGGAGCAGTGCGACCAGGAAGATAACGACCATCTCCTGAACACCCAGGGGACCCATGCAAAAAACCTCCGACTACATGATAGCAAGGGCCGGATGCATGCGCCTATTGCGCCGCGACCGTGGTTCCACCGTTTAAGATGGAGCGCCGCGCCGCTTCAATGACGCGCTCGTTGTGGCGGCTGTTGGCCGGCGTGGCTGCGATCCCTTCCTGGTCGATGGCGCGAATCGCAGACTGGCGGTCGGTGGCCTGCTCCACGCGCAGACAGCACCGGTACAAGTATTCGATGGATCGATAACCATAGCCGCCAGGTGTGAGTCCGCCGCCGCCGAGGTCCACGTATTGAAAATAGTCCGGACTGGGTTCCGCATAGACCGTACCGCCGGCTGCTTCCGGTCTTGAGGCATAAACGTACTCGATCCCCCGATATTGATCCGAGTGTCGGATCCAGGCGCCCCCGCCCTCGGTGGAGCAATACATTGTCAGCCCTTGCGTATTGGTCCCCGGGGCCTCATCGGGACAACTGAGGGAGTTCTGGACGTTGAGACAGGCTCCGTTGTTCCAGATCACGCGCGCATCGGTCCAAAGCATGCCCTTCTGCCCGTTCGGATACCGGTCTTCAATTCCGTAGACGCTCACCGAAACCGGTTCCAGCCCGGTTATGAAATGAACCAGGTCCACATAATGGCAGCCGATGTAGACGAAGGCGTCGGAGTTTTCGGTAGTGCACCAGTTCTGAAAATTCGAACGGCGGTAGTACCACTTCTCCATTAAGTGCGCTGTACCCAGCCGGAATTCCCCGAACTCGCCGGCGCGATATTTGCGGCGAGCCAATAGGCTTCGATCATCGAATCGTTTGTGATATTCGATGCCGACAAATAACCCTCGCGTGAAGGCCTCGCGTTCGATAACCTCCGCTTCCGACGCTTTCAAGACTAGCGGTTTCACTGCCAGCACATGCTGATCCGCTTCGACTGCAGCCAGGATCGCGTCAAAATGAAGATGATCGGGAAGCGCGATCACCACCAGATTGCGCGCCGGCATCTGGGCGATTGCCTCCCGATATGAGCCAATCAACGGATGAAAGCGTTGGCCCGGGAAGGCGCGCCGGATGACGTCGGACCCGGCCAGCGCTTCGAGCGTGCCAGCATGCCGGGCACAAACTGTGACCTCCCGCGTCAAGTTCAGCCGCTGAAGCTGAAAGAAAGACGGGAGGAGTTGATCGTGCGTGATCATTCCTCCGCCAGCGATGGTGATCTGCATCGTCCTATTTTCGCGACGGTATTGCCTGCTCGAAGGCTGCCTCAAGCACGGCGGCACTCTCCAGCATTGCTTCTTCGGTAATTACTAAAGGTGGGGAGATCTTTACCGTGGCGCCGCCGAATCCTACCGGAGCGAACATCAAAACGCCATTCTCGAAACAATGGCGCACCACTTGCCAGGCGAGTTCGGGATCGGGAGTGGTGGAGCCGGGCAACACACACGAGAGACCCGCCACCAGTCCTCGGCCTTGCACGTTGCCGATCTCGGAGAAACGCTTCTGCATTTCTCGGAGCCGCTGGTGCAAGACGTTGCCCACCCGGCAGGCGTTCGCGGCCAGCTTTTCATTGATTACAAGGTCGATCGATGCGAGCGCTGCGGCGCAGCAAACGGGATTGCCGGTATGCGTCGAAGTCATGGTGCCTATGGGCTGCGAGTCCATGACGTCGCTGCGGCCGGCCACGGCGGCCAGTGGCAGCGAACTCGAGATGCCCTTCCCGAACAGCGCCAGATCCGGAACAATGCCGTAGTGCTCAAAGCCCCACATCGTCCCAGTCCGGCCGAAGCCCGCCTGCACCTCATCCAGCACCAGCAGAGCTTGATGACGTGTGCACCAGTCTCTCAGTGCACGCATGTATTCAGGCGGCGCGAACGCGGCGCTCGCGCCTTGGTAGGTTTCAACCAGCACCGCGGCCACGTTGCGCGCGTCGACATTTTGCTGGACGAGACTCTGCTCGAAATACTTGAAGGATATGTCCGGAGTTCGAAAGCCATCCGGGAAAGGTATCTGAATGAAACCAGGATCGAAGTTGATGATCCAGTCCTTCAGGGCCGGAATCCCGCCGGCTTGTTGCGAGCCTAGCGTGCGGCCGTGGAACGCATCCGTGTAGGACACGATGATATTTTTCCCCGGCCCGCCCGTTCGCGATCCGTGCGCACGGCCGAGTTTGATGGCGCATTCCACCGTCTCCGAGCCGGTTGTCAGCAGGAACACTTTCTCCAGCGGTTTCGGCAGGAGGCCGGCCAGCCGCTCGACCAGACGCGCGCGAATCTCGCTCGGAAAACCGTAATTGGTGAGCAGGCCGGAAGAGGCTTGCGCAACGATCGCGTCAATAATCTCTTGCCGCCCATGACCTGCGTTCGTAATGAGGACGCCGGAAGACCAATCGATCCAGCAGTTCCCGTACGCATCGAAGACCTGAAAACCTTCCGCGTGGTCCCACACCACTGGCGGCTGACCACGCATAGCCACCGGCTCATATCGATACAGCTTCTCGAGTGTTGGAAGCGATTCGGGAGCGGGAAGCTGGGTGACGATGCGCCGCCAGGCTGTCGAAACTGCGCGCGTTGGCCGCGGTATCAGGCCGAAGTCACGAGCCATGCCCGCTATTTTCGCATCTTCTTTGCCGGCCGAATCTGAGACAAGTGCTTCGCAGAACCTACTTTCTGAATATGAAGCGAAAAAACCGTGTCTTGAAACCGAGACCTGCTGCGGCGATGATCGCTGTGGTTGCAAGACAGATCTATGTAATTCGAGACCAAAAAGTGATGCTCGATGCCGAGCTTGCCGAACTGTACCAAGTATCAACCGGGACCTTCAATCAAGCCATTAAACGCAACTTCAGCCGTTTTCCGAAGGACTTCAGGTTCCAGCTCACCGCCACGGAAGCGGAAAACTTGAGATCACAAATTGTGATCTCAAGTCATGGCGGCCGCCGCTACCGGCCTTACGTCTTCACCGAACAGGGCGTGGCGATGCTCTCCAGCATTTTGAAGAGCGGCCGCGCCGTGCAGGTGAACATTGCGATCATGCGCGCGTTCGTAAAGCTGCGCGAGATCATCGCCACCCACAAGGAGCTGGCCGACAAGATCCAGGAACTCGAACAAAAGTTCCAACGGCACGATGGTCATTTTGAGACCATCTTCCAGGCGCTCAAGGAAATACTCGAACCGCGTGCCGTTCCTCCCAAGCGCCGAATCGGTTTCACCGCAAGTAGCGCCCAGCAAAATGTGAGAGGAGTTTGAGCCGCGCAGCACTAACCCTATATCCCAACAGGGTGAATCGGTGATACGAATTACAGTGCTCCTGGCCGTGGCTCTGACCTCAGCCACTGCCCAGAACCCCGACCCCACCTACAAGCCTCTCGAGCAGGCTTACAGTGCGCTTCGCGAGAAGAACTATGATCAGGCCGTTTCAGGATTCCAGCAAGCCATCGCGCTGGCTCCAGCTCGCGCTTCGATCCGCAAGGATCTGGCCTATACGCTACTCAAAATCGGCGAGAATGAGGCCGCCCGCGACCAATTTGCCGAAGCCATGCGGCTGGACCCGACCGACCAGCACGTCGCACTCGAATACGCCTTCCTCTGCTACGAAACCAAGCAGCAGACCGTAGCGCGACGCATCTTCGACCGCATTCGCAAGACCGGCGACGTCACCGCCGAGCAGGCCTTCCAGAATATCGACCGGCCGCTCGCCGACGGAATCACGCGCTGGCAAAAAGCGCTCGAAATGTCGCCCAACAACTTCAGCGCGCACCAGGAACTGGCCAGCCTCGCCGAGCAACGCGACGAACTGGAGCTGGCCGCCGAGCATTACGAGAAAGCTTGGCGTCTGAAGCCGGATGACCGATCGTTGATGCTCGATCTTGGCCGCGTCTGGAAAACGGCGGGTCGAACCGAGCAGGCCAATTTTCTGTTGCTGGCGGCGTCACGCGGCGGGCAGCCGAGGGTCGCCGAAAGAGCCCGCGAACTTCTTCCGGCGCGATATCCTTACGTCTACGAGTTCGAGAAAGCCTTGGAACTCGATCCGAAAAATTTCGAACTGCGCCGCGAGTATTCCTATCTGTTGCTCGAGATGGGCAATAAAGACGAAGCCGAGCGGCAATTCCAGCTTCTGAACAAGGCCGCCCCGGACGATCTCTTGACGGCCGCTCAGCTCGGATTTCTTCGCCTCAATCGTCGCGATTATGCGGCCGCAAAACCGCTGCTGGATCACGTGCTCAGTGGCACCGACGAAGACTTGGCCGACCGCGTTCGCGTAGCCCTCAGGATGCCCCAAACGCTGCGTCGCAAAGGCTCATCGGCCCAGCAAACCGCTGAAGAGGCCAAGGCGCTCGCGGAAAAAAGTCTCCAGGCAGGCTATCTCAAGGATGCCCTCAAGTATCTCGCAATCGCGCACGAAAACGACCCGGTGGATTTCAAGGTGATGTTGAAGCTGGGTTGGGCGTACAACATTCTCAAA
>JBGPSX010000053.1:0-13213 GCA_041490325.1 Bryobacteraceae bacterium
CTGGGGACGGCTGGGGGCTTCACCTCAGTGGTGCTGAGTTCGCCGAGTTACAAGACTCGGATGCTCCTCGAAGTTCTGGGCGCGACGGGTTTGAAGACCAATCCGTTCGACACCGCCAGCTTCGAATCCAACGAAGTGAACATTCAGACCCAAATCAACATTTTGCGTGGCGGAAATTTCCTAAAGCGCGGCATTGATCGCATGCAGTCGGAAACTGTACCGCTGGCCCCTACCGGCCGCGACATTTTTTCGCGATTGCGCCAGCGTATTCGGCCCACGACGCAGGATCCCATCGAGAATGCCAGGCGCGGCCTGGCCGTCGCTTTGGCAACCTTCGACGCGCGGCCCGTGATTCGAACCCGGTTGATCGAACTGAGCTGTGAGTCGAGCAGCCCCGACGTGGCGGCGCAGTTCTTGAACGCCATGGCGGCGGAGTTTGTGGAAGACACCTCCCGCTCCAGAATGCAGACCTCGCAGAGAACCACCGAATGGCTGCAGGGTCAGATTGAAGAAACCAAGTCCAAGCTGAATGAGTCGGAGGAGCATCTTCGAAGCTTCGTTCAGGCCTCGGGTAACATGTATGCCGGCCAGGATGTAACGTTAGACGACACCAAGCTGGCCCAACTGAAGGGCGATCTCGCCAGGATTCAGGCGGAACGAATTGGCAAACAAACCCGCTATGAGTTGACGCTCCGGAATCCCCCCGAACAACTGGCCGAAGTGCTCAATGACACCGTGTTGAGAGGCTATGAGGCACAGATTAACGCACTCAAGCGCGAACGGGCGCAGCTCGAGACAGTTTATACGTCCAAACATCAGAAGGTCCGCCAGATCGATGCCCAACTCGCGCTGGTGGAGAAGTCCTATGACGGCGAACTCCACGCCGTGGTCGGCAGAATCAAGAACGACTATGATGCGGCGCTGCGTCAGGAGAGGCTGCTCTCCTCAGCTTATTCCTCGCAATCGTCGAGAGTTGGTTCCGACGCCGCCAAAGCCGCGCAGCATAACGCCTTGAAGCGCGAAGTGGAGATGTTGCGCCAGATGTATCAGACCCTGCTGATGCAGGCCAACGAGGCTGCCATGAGCAGTTCGGTTCCGATCAATCCGATCCGCATCGTGGAGGCCAGCGCGCCTCCCGATAGCCCCTACAAGCCGCGTCCGGTACTCAACATTTCCTTTGGCTCCATCTTAGGAATTGTCTTGGCCGGCGGCCTGGTGTTCCTGCGCGAACGGATGGATCAGAGCATCAAGTCTCCCGGCGCGTCACGGCGCCTGTTCAATATTCCCGAGCTAGGCGTCATTCCCAATCTCGGCGCCAATGGGAACGGAATCAGCAATTGGCGTTCCTTCGCTTCGAAGGGCCTGGCAATTAATGGATCGACGGACGATGCATCCGCGGCGTTGGTGACTTGGCAAAGCGGTCCATCCTTCATTACTGAGTCTTTTCGGGGGACGCTCACTTCTATCCTGAGAAATCAGGCCTCCGGAAAACTGCAGAAGGCCATACTGATCACCAGCCCCGGGCCGGCCGAAGGCAAGACCACGGTCATCCAAAATCTGGGTATCGCGTTGGCGGAGACCGGGCGCAGAGTCTTACTGGTGGACGCCGATTTCCGCCGTCCTCATTTGCATCGCAAGTTCGCTTTGCCGAACGAACTGGGTTTGATCGACTTGCTTTCCGGCGATCTACCGCTCAGTGAGTATCCGCCCGAGCGTTGGGGCGTGAGCACCGGTTTTCCGGGATTGTCCATCCTTCCCAACGGCTCGGCGCAGACCAACGTTTCCAAGGCTCTTTACTCGCCGCGGTTGCGCGCGATTATTGAAATGTTGAAGGAGCGCTACGACATGGTCCTGGTGGATGCGCCGCCCATCCTGCACGTGGCCGACACGCGCATCATCGCGCCCTTGACGGATGCCTTGATCCTGGTGCTGCGTTGCGGAGTCACCGACCGGAGCAGCGCCATGGAAGCCTATCAACGTATCCAGGAAGATGGCTTGTCGTTGCTGGGCACGATTCTCACCGACTACGATCTGACGGCGGATCGAAAGCGTCAATACTACTACGACTATGGCGACCCCAGCCGAGCATAGCTTACTCGAGGCGCGCGATCCGCGCGAGCAGGCGCCGGTGACGTCTTCAGTCGGCGCGCCGCTCCGCGCGTTGCTGGTCGGCGGATTGCTCTTGATCGCGTTCTGGCCGATTCTGACCAGCCTCTATGGGAGCTGGTTTGACGAGCACGCCTACATGGAGCACGGCCTGCTGGTGATCCCGGCCGCGGCCTACATGGCGTGGGCCAAACGCGACCAGTTGCGGCTGGTTCCCTTGCAACCCTCCGCCTGGGGCATCCTGCTATTGGTGTGGGGTTCGCTTCAGGCGCTTTTGGGTAGCGCGGCGCAATGGATCTGGGTGAGCCGGACCGCTTTCTTGATTTCGCTCACCGGCGCCATCGCGGTCCTGTTTGGATTGCGGATGCTGCGGGAACTGGCCTATCCCCTGTGCACCCTGATCCTCATGATTGCTCCGCCGACGTTCGTGTACGAACGCCTTACCTTGCAACTGCAACTGCTGGCCAGCCGTCTGGGCGAGCTCTCGCTGGAAGCCTTGGGATTCTCGGTGCTGCGGGAGGGGAACATTTTGGAGTTGGTGGGAACAAAATTGTCGGTCGAGGAAGCTTGCAGCGGTATTCGGTCGTTGCTGGCCATCTTCTTCATGTGCGTTCTCTACAACTACTTTTTTGTTCAAGGCAAATTCATGCGAGCCTTCATTCTGATCATGGCCGTCCCGATTGCAATTCTCGGTAATGCCGGCCGCATCCTGGCCACCGGCATCGCCAGCCAGTACAAGCCGGAGCTGATCCACGGAGTGGCCCACGAGACGTTCGGTTACGTGAGCATCGTAGTTGCGGCGATCGGCTGTATCGCTCTGCATTCGGCCAGCGTGTCGATTCAAAAAGCCTGGCGGTCCCGGCATGTCTAAGCCCGGCGCCAAGTTGCGGCCGTACCTGAGCGGACTGTTCCTGGTGGCTTGCCTGATTCTGGTTCTGCAAGCCACCGCCGCGCGAAAACTGAATGTGGTAGAGACCAGCCTGCCGCTTCCGGGATTGCATCAGATCCCTCAGGAAATCGGATCCTGGACGGCCACCGGCGACATGGCGCTCGAGAATTCTGTGACGGAGTACTTGAAGCCCGACGAGTACCTGCTCCGAAACTATGCCAGCCCGGGAAGAGCCGCGCCGGTCAATCTCTTTGTGGCCTATTTCAAGTCGCTGCAAAATACCTATGGCCCCCATTCGCCGCGCGTCTGCCTGCCCGGCGCGGGATGGCTAGTCAGTTCGGCCAGCATAAAAGCCATTTCAGTTCCCGGGCGCAGCGACGGTATTCCGGTGAACGAGTATGTGTTGGAGAAGTCCGGTGAGCGGATTCTGGTCCTATATTGGTATCAGAATGACCGGAATGCTTGGGCCGAAGAGTTCCAGGCCAAGCTCAGGCTCTTGCCGGACTTGATCAAATACCGCAGGTCCGATGTAAGCTTGGTGCGTCTGGTGCGTCCGTTGGTGAAGAGCGCGTCCGAAACTGAAGAGAAAGATTGCATCGAGTTCGCCCGCAATTTGTATCCGTCGCTCGTCGAACGATTCGCAACCACACGGTAAGAGGGCGGACTCCATTGCGTATCGTCTATTTGAATCCGTCCGGCCAGATGGGGGGCGCCGAGACCAGCCTGCGCGAGTTGCTGGCGAGCACCCGGGCCGCCGCGCCCGACTGGGAACTTTGGTTGGTCCTGGCCGAAGACGGTCCCATGGCAGGCCTGGCGCGGGACTTGGGCGTGCGGGTTGTGCTGGCGCCATTTCCGCGTACTCTGGCCCGGCTGGGCGACACGGGCGGCCGCGTGGCCCGGATTCTAGCGTTGCTCCAGGCCCTGCCAGCCACTGGACTCTACGCACTCCGCCTGGCGAAGATCCTGCGCTCCATCCAGGCTTCCATCATTCACTCGAACGGCCTCAAAATGCATTTGCTGGCAGCCTGGGCGCGGCCACGGCGCACACCCTTGGTTTGGCACATCCACGATTACATCCGGTCACGTCCGATGATGAGCCGTCTGCTGCGCCGGAATAGGGCAGCCTGCACGGCGGCCATCGCCAATTCGAAAAGTGTCGCCGCTGATCTCAGTCAACTGATGCCGGCACTCCGGATTGTCCCGATTTATAACGCCATCGATTTGCAGCGATTCTCGCCGTCCGGTGCGAAGTTTGACTTGGACGCCGGCTCGGACTTAGGTTCCGCGGTTCCCGGAACGGTTCGCATCGGGTTGGTGGCCACATTTGCGCGCTGGAAGGGGCACAAGGTATTCCTCCAGGCGCTGGCACGTCTGCCCGAAGACTTGCCGGCCAGAGGCTATGTCATCGGCGGCCCGATTTACCAGACTCAGGGCAGCCAATGGTCGCGCGCCGAACTGGAGCAAGAAGCCGAGCGGCTGGGAATCGCGCACCGGGTCGTCTTTACCGGCTTCATCCAAGATACCGCCGCGGCCATGCGTTCACTGGACGTTATCGTGCATGCCAGCACGGAGCCTGAGCCCTTTGGGATGGTCATCATCGAAGGTATGGCTAGCGGCAAAGCGGTGATTGCGAGCGCGGCCGGCGGCGCCGCCGAGCTCTTTGTCCATTCCGAGGACGCACTGGCGCACTCACCCGGAGATGCGGCCGGGCTGGCGAAGGAGATCGAACGATTGGCGCGCAATGAACAGCTTCGGGTCCGGCTGGGCCAAGCCGGCCGAGCCCGAGTCGAGAAACTGTTTCATGGCCGGCGGCTGGCAACCGAATTGATCGCGTTGTATCGCGATATCGCCGGGGGCCCGGCGCTAAGTCCATCCGCCGCGGCGATCCCAGCCTGCCTGGGCGCGGTGAATGAAGAAAGTCGCATCCGGCAATGACACCCATCACACCCACTCCGGTCACTCCCAATCCGGTAGAGAGAATTGGCACTTCGAAGCCAGCGCCTTTGCGCGTTCTGCATTTGAATGCCGGCAATCTCTACGGTGGCGTCGAAACAGTGCTCGCGACTCTGGCGCGGTTCCGGCATCTGGCGCCGGAATTGGAACAGGACTTCGCGGTTTGTTACGTGGGAAGGTCGAGCAAGGAATTGTCCGCCCTAGGCGCTACGGTGCACGTGTTGGGCCCGGTGCGAATCAGCCGCCCGTGGACGGTTTGGGGCGCGCAAGCACGCCTGCGAGAGCTTCTGGCTCAGAAGCGTTTTGACGTAGTCGTGTGCCATATGGCCTGGACGCTCACGGTCTTCGGCGGGACGGCTCGGCGCGCAGGGAAGGGAATCGTATTCTACGCGCATGGCTATCAGACCGGCAAGACCTGGCTGGAGAAGATGGCGCGCCGGACTGTTCCCGATCTCATAATCGCCAACACCCGAGCTACTGGGAATACCATCGCCACGCTCTTTCCGCGGATGGAGCCGCGGGTCATGTACTATCCCGCCACTCTGGTGAGCGCTCCCGATGCGAACCAGTGGCGCGCCGCGGTGCGGCGAGAGCAGGGCGTCGACGACGGTACCACGGTGATCGTTCAAGTGAGCCGCATGGAACCGTGGAAAGGACAGATACTGCATCTACAGGCATTGGCACGCATCCAAGCCACCGGCCGCTGGGTCTGTTGGATGGTGGGCGGAACACAAAAGCCCGATGAAGTAGAGTTTCTCGGCGAGTTGCAAACTACAGCCCAGAAGCTGGGCATCGCGGGCAAGGTCCGGTTCCTGGGGGAACGCTCGGACGTGCCCAGGCTGCTGGCGGCGGCGGACATTTTCTGTCAGCCCAATAAGACCCCTGAGCCGTTCGGAATTGTGTTTGTCGAGGCGTTGTGGGCCGGGCGGCCGGTAGTGACCACTGCGATGGGCGGCGGGATGGAGATTGTGAACGACTCCTGCGGAATAGTGGTTGAGCCGGCCAATCCCAGTGCTTTGGCGCTGGCGCTGGGCCGATTGATCGATTCTCCCGAATTGCGCGAGCGGCTCGGACAACACGGCCCCGAGCGCGCACTCGAGCTTTGCGATCCCGCCACGCAATTGAAGGCTTTCACCGAGCTTTCTCGCGGTGCGAGCAAGGAGCATTTACAGGCGTGACAGCCTTAGCCATCTGCTTTGCGGCGTTAGCCGGAACCTATTGGGCGGGACGGCGTTCGCTCGGGTGGGGACTGGTTGCGCTCTGCGCGGTAGGGTATTTCTACGGCATCCTGCGGGCGAATACGTTGAGCGTGTTTTCGCATTTCTTTTTTGACTCCGCATGTATCGGCCTGTATCTCTCACAGCTCGGACATTGGTCAGACAACAGCAAGCAATCGCGCATGATCCGCGGCTGGACAATCGTTCTGATCGGCTGGCCCATGTTGGTCGCGCTGATGCCGTTTCAGCCGCTGCTGATCTCCTTGGTTGGGCTTCGAGGGAACATATTCTTCCTGCCTGCGCTGCTGCTCGGCAGCCGGCTGAAAGACCGCGACATATTGTCGCTGTCCTATGGCTTAGCAGTCTTGAACCTGGCCGCGCTGGGCTTTGCCGGGGCAGAGTACTTCCTGGGCGTCCCGCGATTTTACCCCATAAGTCCAGTTACCACGATCATCTACGCCAGCGGGGACGTGGAAGGAGGCTTCCTGCGAATACCGGCTATATTCGCGAACGCCCACAATTACGGCGGCACCATGGTATGTACTCTTCCGTACCTGATCGGAGCCTGGAGTCAGCGGCAAAAGAAACCACTGCGTCTTTTGGCTCTGCTGGGCATCGCTGCAGCGATGCTCGGAATCCTCTTGTCCGCGACGCGGCTCAATTTCATCATGGGCGTACTCATGCTGACCGCCTCTCTGCTCGCAACGCGTGCCAAAGCCACCACGTGGTTTGCAATTGTCCTGATGATTGCGGCAGCCGGATGGACGGCTGCGACCAATCCTCGCTTCCAACGCTTCAAGAGTCTAAGCGACACGGAATATGTCGGTGACCGCATTGCCGGCAGCCTGAGCCGTACATTCTGGGAAATTCTCACCGAATACCCCATGGGAAATGGTCTGGGCGGAGGAGGCACCAGCATTCCGTATTTCCTGGAGGGTCAGGTGAGGAGTCCGATTGGACTTGAAAACGAGTATGCGCGTCTGCTTTGTGAACAGGGAATCATTGGCCTGGTGCTTTGGTTAGGTTTCGTGGTCTGGTTTCTGGCTCGTTTTAAGATTGCATTCGCGAAAGGAAAGTGGGCGAACACCCGCAGAATTGCGTGGTGCCACGCCGCGGCGTGTCTGGGAACAGCTTGGATCGGGTTGGGATTGCTCACCTCCATTCCGCAATCGGCGCTAGTGCTGCTGGCCGTTGGATGGACGTCCACAACCGTGCTCGCCGAAGACAAGAATCGGACGGACAGGAAGGCCGGCGATTTGGCCGAGCGGCCGCAGCGGAGCTTGGTTTATACCGGATGACGCCGTGGCGCGGATAGTTGATTTTGAGAAATTGGCCTGGAAGACTGCCGCTCCAGTTCGTCATATGAAGATTCGTCAGGCCGCTGGCCGCAACCACATTGAACGGGCCGGTCCGGCATGAGCCGTTCGCAGCGGTTCATGGGTGGACTCATCTTCACCTACGGGTATCAGGCTGTGGTGATGTTGGCCGGAATCTGGCTGACTCCGTTCGTGCTCAGCCGGATTGGACAGCACGACTTCGGGCTTTGGCTGCTGGGTGCGCAGTTATTGATCTATCTAACGCTGACCGATTTTGGCGTGGTGGAACTGCTTCCGCTGGAGACCGCGTATGAAACCGGACGACAAGGCGGTAGCGGATCGGTAGGAGAATTGCCCCAAATCGTCGGGCAGACGATCCGCACGGTTTTGTCTCAGCTTCCGGTGGTAGCACTGTTGGCTGGTCTCATGTGGTTATTCATACCCGCGGCGTGGCAAGGACTGAAGGGACCGCTCGGCGTGGTGTTCCTGGCCTTCGTGGTGGCCTTTCCTCTGCGCATCATGCCGGCGCTGCTGAAGGGTTTGCAGGAGCTGGCTTTTGTGAGCGGCGCCCAGATGCTGGGCTGGCTGATGAGCACCACTGTCACAGTAGGCTTGGTACTAGCGGGGTGGGGCCTTTACGCGCTGGCCGCTGGGTGGCTGGTTGGGCAGCTCGCGCTCTCTCCGGTGTTCGCATACCGGCTCTGGACGCGCCATCGGGAAGTTGTTCCGCGGCGGCTTCCGCCCTTCTCTTGGGCGAAGAGCCGGGCGCAGCTCGGGAAGGGGTCTTGGGTTAGCTTGTCGTCCGCTTCCCAACTTCTCATGGGAAGCACGGACCTGCTGGTGATAGGCAAGTTACTCGGGCCCGCCGCCGCTGTCCCTTACGCCTGTACCGGCAAGCTGCTCTCGGTGCTGGCGAATCAGGCGCAACTTATGATGGAAATTGCATCGCCTGGATTGGCCGAATTGAAGACGGCGGAATCGCGACAGAGTATGCTGCGGGTATTGACGGCGCTGACCCACGGCATCTTGACGTTCAGCGGACTGGTTTTCTGCGTGACTGTCGTCGTCAATCATTGGTTCGTCACCTGGTGGGTCTCAGCCCAGCAATACGGTGGTCTTGCGTTGACCGTGGTTTTCGTATTCGCGATACCGATTCGTCACTGGACCACGGTGATGGCCTATAGCGTATTTTGCTTCGGTCATCAGCGCAGGATCTCACTAACAAATTTTGGCGACGGGTTAGTAACCACTGCATCCTGCATTGTTTTGACCATGGCCTTCGGATTACCGGGAGCCGCGGGCGGAACGATTCTGGGCGCCGCTCTGGTGAGTTTGCCATGTAATCTCCGCGTCATCGCGCGAGAGACTGGTGTGACCGTGTGGCGTTTGATTTCGGATATGTTGGGCGCCTGGATCTGGCGGTTCGCGATCATAGGAGGCGTGGTCCTGCTGGTCTCGCTGCGTTGGTCTCCCAAGAATCTGCTGGAGGCTGCGGCGGCCTCGATCGTCGTGACTGCGGTGTACCTCCTGATCATGCTGCCGAATGTGCTGCGCTCGCCTCTGGGCGAGTACCTGCGGGGGTTCGCGGCCTCATTTCGCGCCAAGTACGCGGCTTTACAAGTAAGGCTTTCGTCGTGAAGCGCGCCCAGCCGCTCCGATGACGAGTCCATGTACTAGTGCGATTGTGTATGGAAGCCGTGCGGCCCTGGGAGGCTTGGGCCACTCGGCGGCCGTGGCGATAACTGCCATCTGCGAGAGCCGGCCGAACGTCTGCGTCTTGGGCCCGGGCGCCTCGGTTCCATGGTCCTTGCCCGGCGGAGTACCCAACGCCAACTGGATCGATTCGCCACCCAACAAATGGTCGTGGCTTTCGCGTTACACCTGGTATCGATGGCGGAATGGAGACCTCACTTTTCTGCGCGACCGCAGCCTGGCACGCTGGGCGCAGGGGGAGCTGCAAGGCTTGCGGCCGCAGTCGTGTTATCTCTTCACTCAAGTCGCATTGGAGGTCTTGCGCTGGGCTCGCGCCGAGGGCATCCTAACAGCGCTGGAGAATCCCAACGGCCACATCCGTAATTTCCGAGAAATCTGCGAACGGGAATCGCAACGCTGGTTTGGAAAGAGATTTCTCGGACACCCCTCGCCCGGCATGGTCGATAGGGTCGAGGAAGAGTACCACCTCGCAGACCGCATTCGCGTGTATGCGGATTGGGGGAAAAAAAGCATGACGCGCTACGGCGTCCCCGGCGGCAAAATATCTGCCACGCATCAGAGCATCGACCTGGAACGCTTTCGGCCTGCCCCGGCAAAGGCAGCGCAGGCCGGCCCACTGCGGATCTGCTATGCGGGCAGCATGGATCTTCGGAAGGGTTTCGTCTATCTGCTTCGTGCCATGCGTTTAGTGGGCGCCAAGCATTTTCAGCTTCGGATCGCTGGAGCAACCGGCGACCGGGACTCTGCGCAGTTGTTCGCCCGGGAGAAAGCAGGTTTGCAGGTGGAGTGCGAGCCGGGCGACACGTTGAAGATCTACCAGGAATCGGAATTATTCGTATTGCCGACACTCGAGGACGGACTGGGATATGTGACGCTCGAGTCGATGGCTTGCGGACTGCCCGCCATCGTGACCGACCAAGCGGGCTCGGCCGAATGCGTCCAACCCGGGAGCAACGGTTGGGTGGTTCCCGCAGCCGAGGTTGAACCTTTGGCGGAGGCCCTGGAAGAAGCACTGCTCCGGCGCCAGGATCTGCGCGGTATGGGCCAGCAGGCTCGCGTAGATATCGAAAATTACGCAGCCCCGTTCCGGCTGCGAGAACTTTCAGCATGGTTTTGCAGCCCTTCGACGGTGGAGGCTTGTTCGTGAAACTCCGCTGCCGCCCCGGCTGCTTTTCTCCGGGCGATCCGGTTCGAGCATGCGAGTCCTGATCACGGCTTCGAACCAGGGAGTGGTGGGAGGTATTGAAAAGTACCTGCAACTGCTCATCCCGGCTCTCTCCGAACGCGGCCACGAAGTCGGGATACTGTGTGAATATCGCGCCGGCTTCGGCGAGGAGCGAGTTGATCCGCCCGGTGCGGGTCTGCCGGTTTGGGTTTGGGATGAGGCTCAGCCAGACGCGCTCCGGCAGGAACTGGTGGAGTGGCGGCCGGACGTGGTCTATGCGAACGGCTTCAAATCGATCGAGCTCGAAAGTATGTTGCTGGATGATTTCCCGGTGGTTCTGTATGCCCATGTCTATCAGGGCACGTGCATCACAGGAGGAAAGTGTCACGCTTTTCCCGACATTCGCCCCTGTCACCGCCGCTTTGGACCAGCCTGCCTGGTCATGTACTATCCACGCCGCTGCGGCGGGCTGAATCCGGTATCGGCTTGGCGCATGTATCAGACGCAGTCACGCCGGAATGCGGGTCTCAACCGTTATGCCAATATCCTGGTGGCCAGCTCCCACATGTACCAGGAATTTCGGAAGCATGACGTGAGCGACGAGAAAGTACGGCTGGTCCCGCTGCCGGTCGTGGATGAAAGCACCGAGGTCATGGCTCCGTCGAGCGAACCAGCCAGCCGGATTTTGTACATCGGCCGGCTCACCGGAGCGAAGGGCGTCGCCAATTTGATCCGTGCGGTTCCCCAGGCGGCTGAGTCTCTCAATCGACCGTTGACCTTGACCATCGCCGGCGAAGGCGGGGAGCGCAGCATACTGGAAAACCTGGCGAGCCGGATCGGCGCGTCGGCGGAATTTCTCGGATGGGTAGCCGCGGAGCAGAAACGCGAACTGCTGCGCGCCGCCGACCTGCTGGCGGTACCCAGTCTGTGGCCGGAGCCCTTCGGGTTAGTCGGGATTGAAGCCGGTGGCTACGGCGTGCCGTCGGTCGGCTACGCGGTCGGAGGGATCCCCGACTGGCTCATTGCGGGTCAGACCGGCGAGCTTGCGCCCGGCGACCCTCCCACAGTTTCCGGGCTCGCCGCTGCGATCGTTCGAGCGCTGGCCGATCCGGATCATCACGCCCGCCTGGGCCGTGGAGCACGAGAACTGGCGCGCCGGTTCACTCTCGACGCGCATGTCAACCAACTCGAACAGATTCTGCTCGCCAATGCCGGGGTAGTTCGCGAAGCCAGCGCCGTCAAGATATAGATTTCCCATGACCACCGCGTCTTGCGACATGTCGATCGTTGTCGTCAGTTACAACACGTCCCAGCTTCTGGACGAGTGTCTGTCGTCGATCTACGCGGAACCTCGGCGGATAACTTTCGAAGTCATCGTGGTGGACAATGCATCCTCGGACGGCAGTCCGGAAATGGTCGAAAGCAAGTGGCCCCAGGTGGTGCTCATGCGCAACCAAGCCAACCAAGGATTTGCCAAGGCGAACAATCAGGCGCTCGAGATTTGCCGGGGCCGGCAGGCCTTTCTGCTCAATTCCGATACGCAGGTCCGGGGCGATGCGTTGGAAACTTTGTCGGCGTATCTGGACAGCAATTCCAAGGTTGGAATCGTGGGCCCGCAGCTATTGAACACGGATGGTTCGCTGCAGCCTTCCGGCAACCGCATCCCAACATTGTGGAGCCACATCTGGTGGTCGTTACCGTTCTATCGGATTTTTGGATCCAGCTTCTGGCGCAATCGATACCTGGAGCGCGGCCGGGACTATAATCAGGTGGCTGAAGTGGACGAAGTATCCGGCGCCGCACTGCTCGTCCGGCGCGAGGTCATGGAAGCCATTGGACTGCTCGACGAGGAGTATTTCTTTTACTTCGAGGACGTCGACTTCTGCATCCGCGCGAAGAAGGCCGGCTGGCGCGTCATGTATGTTCCCCAAGCGAAAATCCTGCATCACTGGGGTAAGAGCCCGAAGAAAGCCGGAACATCATTTCAACCGCGCACGCTCAAAGGCCACTTCCGTTACGTGCGCAAAGTGCACGGGCCTTTTGCCGAGATTGTCATGCGCGCTGTGATGGCGCTCAAGGCGGGCTCGAAAATCATTCTGCTCGCGCCGTGGCTGGGCGGCGGATCGGAAGAGCGCAAGCAGGCGGCTCGAACCAACATCGAGATTCTGCGCCTCAGCATGAACCTGAAGCGTACCGGGTGACATACGAGCAACGTCGTGATTTCAAACTTGCATACTCCAATCACCTCGGTGGGCGCTGAACCGTCCGGCGAAACGTTGTCGCGCCAGCAGACAGTCCGCGTTGCCATCGTCTGCGATTTGCTGGAAGAGCAGTGGCCGAGCATGGACCTGGTGGGCGACATGCTCTCCCAGCAACTGAGCCTCGATCGGCCCTCTCAGATTGCCGCCACTCAGTTGCATCCGCCGTTGCGAAAACGGCTGAGCAGACTGCCGGGGATCGGGAAGGGACTGGGCTGGAATACCGACCGGCTGATGAACCGGTTTGTCGATTATCCCTCCTGGCTTCGGAGCAAGGCTCACGAGTTTGATCTCTTCCATGTGGTCGACCACAGCTATAGCCAGTTGTTGCATGCGCTGCCGCCCGGTCGCTCGGTGGTCACGTGTCACGATCTGGATACTTTCCGCTGCGTTCTCGAGCCGGAGCGCGACCGGCGTCCGCGCTGGTTCCGCACTATGACACAACGAATTCTGGATGGATTCAAGCTCGCCACGCATGTGGTTGCGGTCAGCGCAGCCACGCGCGACGAATTGCTGAGCTACGGTCTCGTTCCAGCCAACCGCATAACGGTCGTCTCCAACGGAGTTCATCCGTCCTGTTCCCCGGCGGCGCATGC
>JBGPSX010000054.1:0-13175 GCA_041490325.1 Bryobacteraceae bacterium
CGCGTGAGGCCCTCCACGTACACATTCGCCATCAGACGCGTGCGCGCCCCGATGGTGACGTGCGCGCCGATGATGCAGTAGGGTCCGATTTCAGCGCTGTCGGCGACACGCGCCTGCGAGTCCACGATGGCGGTCGGATGAATTGCCATGCTGCGGCTAAGGGACTGGAATCGGCGCTTCGATCGGCTCCGATTCGATTCTCGGTTCCCGGTCAGCGAGCTTGCACATCAGCTCCGCTTCGGCCACCACGATGCCATCCACGGTTGCCGTGCCGTACATCTTTGCGACGCTGGCTTTGCGCCGGGTAACCTTCATCTCGATGCGGAGCTGGTGCCCGGGCAACACCGGCCTGCGAAACTTGGCTTGTTCGACGGAAGCGAGCAGCACCAGTTTGTTTTTGCGATCCGGTATGCTTTTCAACACCAGAACGCCGGCCACCTGCGCCATGGCTTCCACGATCAGGACGCCGGGCATTACCGGAAAATCGGGAAAATGGCCCGCAAAAAACGGCTCATTGATGGTGACATTCTTGATGCCAACGATGCGCTCTTCCTCCAGCTCGATGATGGAATCCACCAGCAGCATCGGATAACGATGCGGCAGGATCTCGCGAATTGCTTGTATGTCGAGGATCGGCATGCGAACTGGCTATTATAACAGGCGATGCATCCATTCCTCGCTTTTGCGCGCTCCAAACAATCGGCGATCATTGCGTTAGTTCGCGAGCTGGTGGAGTGCGAATCGCCCAGCGATCATCCGCCTTCGGTGAATCGCTTCGTCGATCTGCTGGCCACTAAGTTGGAAGGTATCGGCCAGGTCAAGAGGTTCCCCGGTGGACGCTTCGGCCGGCATCTTCGTTGCGAATTTCAACTCCCCGGCCCTCGCAAGCGTCGTGAAGGAGGAATTCTGGCGCTGGCTCATTCCGATACCGTGTGGCCGCTGGGCACGCTGGCGGACATGCCGTGTCGGCAGAAAGACGGGCGGCTGTGGGGACCGGGAGTGCTGGACATGAAGTCCGGTATCGCATTTTTCCTTTACGCCATGAATGCAATGCGGGAACTGGATATTCCAATTGCGCGCCATGTCGTTCTCCAGGTAAATTCCGACGAGGAAGTGGGCAGTGAATCATCGCGACCGCTCACCGAGCAGGCCGCGCGCAGCGCCGCAACGGTGCTGGTGCTCGAGCCGGGCACGGGGCTCACCGGCAAGATCAAGACCGCGCGCAAGGGAGTAGGAAACTACACCGTAACCGTACACGGAAAGGCGTCACATGCCGGAGTGGATTTTCAAAACGGCGCCAGCGCGGTCGTGGAACTCGCGCGCCAGATTGAGCGCATCGCCGGCTTCACACAACTCGCGCGCGGCACAACCGTGAATCCCGGCGTGATCTCTGGCGGCACGCGTACCAACGTCGTAGCCGCGGAAGCAAAGGCTGAAGTGGACATCCGTGTCGCTCGCATGAAGGACGAGCCCGCGCTCAACAAGAAGTTCCACGGCTTGCGCCCCTTCGACAAGCGCTGTTCCATTCAGGTGGAAGGCGGCCTGAATCGTCCGCCCTTGGAGCGTACGCCGGCCATCGCGAAGCTGTTCCAAACCGCGCGCGGGTTCGCGAAAGAGCTGGGCGTGGAACTGGAAGAGTCTTCCACGGGTGGCGGTTCGGACGGCAATTTCACGGCGGCGATCGGAGTTCCCACCCTGGACGGGTTGGGCGGAGTCGGCGAAGGCGCGCACGCCATCAACGAGAGCATTCTTGTCGATCGCATTGCCGACCGTACGGCGCTACTTGCGATGCTGGTCGCGCATTTGTGAAACCTTGACCGTGACTTGCTCTGAGTCGAACACGCCGTCGGCATCGTAGGCGGTGACCAGGTACGTCGTGTCCTGCTTCGGCTGGTCGGCGTAACATCCATGTCCCGGCGAGGCAACGTTCATCTTGTGGCCAGGCTCGACCTTGACCGTGGCGGCGTTCTTGACGTGATAGCAGACCGTGACGTCTTCACCGCGACGAACCTGGAGCGAGTTCACGCTGACTTCGATGATCTTCACGCGCGGACCGCCGATCCGCACGCTAGCCGATTGAGTGACGGAGCGCCCATCCTGTCCCACTGCCGTCAACGTGTACGTAGTTGTCCTCTTTGGCGCGATTTCGATGCATCGGCTCAGGGAGGGCTTGATGTCTTCCACCGGGGGGTCCAAGCGCACTGACTTGGCTTCTGCGACTCCGTAGCAGAGCACTGACTTCTCACCCTTGGGAAGTATCGGATCGCGCGGATAAAAAAACAGAATGCGGGCCGGCAATTCGACTTTCGCAATCGCTGGTTCGCAGCGCGGCTCTGATTTGCAGCCCGTTAGAAACGTGACTGCGATTAGGAATGCGCACAAGCTTCCCGGACTACCCGCGCCAATTCCTCTTCTTCGCATGAAAAAACCGTCCTCAGATCGAGAATCAACCGCCCGTCTTCTATTCTCGCGACAACCGGCGGATCGCTGGCGCGGCAGTGTCGCTCGCTATCCACCACGTCGTCACATGCGATGGCTATCAGCCAACTCGGTAACGGCTGCTCCGGTGTAGATCCTCCACCGATCAAAGCCGTGCCCTGGACGATCTCGATCGGAAAACCTTTGAGCAGGCTCGCCAAACGCTCCGCCCGCATCCGCAATTCCTCACTCGATGCCGAGATCATCGCCAGCGCAGGAATCTGATCCCAGCGCTCCAGCAGAAGATTACGCAGCGTCGTTTCCAGCGCTTGATAGATCAGCTTATCGAGCCGCAAGGCGCGAAACATCGGGTTGCGCCGCAGCCTCGTCACCAGACGGCGATCGCCCGCCAGTATTCCCGCCTGCGGACCGCCCAGCAGCTTGTCTCCACTGAACGAAACCAGGCTCGCGCCGGCTCGAATGCTGTCCGCCACTAGCGGCTCCTCGATTCCGAAGGCTCGCAAATCGGCGACGCAGCCGCTACCAAGGTCCTCGTAGACTGGGATGCCGCGTTCTTGTCCGAGAGCCGTGAGCTCGCGCAGTTCGGGCCGCCCGGTGAATCCCTCGATCCGGAAGTTGCTTGGGTGAACGCGCAGCAACAGGCGTGTTCGTTCGTTGATGGCATCGCGATAATCTTCGATGCGCGTTCGATTCGTCGTCCCCACTTCGCGTAGAATCGCGCCAGAGCGCTGCATAATATCCGGTATGCGAAAACCGTCGCCGATTTCGATCAGCTCTCCGCGCGAGACAATGACTTCGAACCCGGCCGCCAGCTCGTTAAGCGCCAGGTAAATCGCCGCGGCGTTGTTGTTCACCGCGATACCAGGCGCGCCCACTAGCCGCTCCAGCAACTCCGAGGCATGCACATCGCGCTGGCCACGAGCGCCCCGCGCCAAGTCATATTCGAGATTCGAATATCCGAACAGAGGCTCAAAGCGTGGAAGCGGCGCGCGGCCGAGATTGGTGTGCAACACAACGCCGGTGGCATTGATCACGCGTCGCAACGAAGGCGCCTCGAATCGCGCCAGATTACTCTCCACGCGACTCCCGATCGGGATGGAGCTCAAAGGATGACCGGCCCGAATCTCTTCGCGGATCATTTCCAGCACGCGCCGCACTTCATCCACGATCAATTTGCGTGGAAACCGTGCTTCGAGATGAGCCAAACCCGAGAGCACTTGATCCACAGCCGGCAGGTCGCGCAACTGTTGCTGAGCCGCCACGTCCTGATGTTATCGTAGATCCCCGAACTCGGATCGCCCGGCATGCTGGAACTTTCCGCCCGTCCACTGATAGCGTTTGCGAACGAAACCGGAGGAACAGCAGAGTGCTTCAACTCTCTCAGGGTCCGTTAGGTCAATGACGAGATTCCCTGCCTCGAAATATAGCCGGTTAAGGCCGCTATAGGCACGCGAGCCCGTCTCAAACCAGCCTAGAAGCGAGGGCTGATCCAACCTCCATCGAAATAGGTAGCCGTATTGCCACGTCGCGGTGCCACCGGCGGGATACGTCATCGTTACAGCAGCAACTTCGCCGGCGACGCCCCGCAGCTTGCCAAAGGTCACTCTATCCAGGATCAGTTGTGGTTCATCGCCGAACCGATATCGGCCATCTTCTAGCGTTATTATCGATGACTGATGGGCGTCCATCCAATGCAATGCTTCCGGCACACCGTCGCTCTGGACGAACGGGTAAGCGCGATTCCGGAAGTCAATTTCCCGGATCGAAAGCGGCGCCCCAACCAGGAGCATTGAGAAACAAAGCGCGGCAGTTCTCTTCATCCTGCGGCACTTCCATGCTATCTTCCTTCTTTCATGGACCCGATCACCCTCCTGGTTATCTCCAATCCCGCGGCCCATCACCTGAAGCCACTGGAGCAACTGCCTGAGCCTGTCAACATGCACGTCGGCGACGATCCGGAATTCCTCAAGGCGCAGGCCCCGCACGCCGACGTGATCCTCAACGGTATGCCTGAGGGCGATCTGCTGCGCATCGCTTTTCCGCTGGCAAAACGCGTGCGGTGGGTGCATGTAACTTCGGCGGGAATCGAAAAGCTGCTATTTCCGGAGTTGATCGAAAGTCCTATTCCCGTTACAAACGGGCGCGGTGTCTTCAAAAATGCGCTGGCGCAATTCGCGCTGGGCGCCATCCTCTTCTTCGCCAAGGATCTGCGCCGCTTGGTTCGAAATCAGGAAGCGGGACGATGGGAGCAATTCGATGTTGTCGAAACTCGCGGCCAAGTCCTCGGCATCGTCGGCTATGGAGAGATCGGGCGCGCTACGGCTGAGCTGGCTCGCGCTTTTGGAATGAGAGTTGTGGCGTTTCGCAGACGCGCGGAGCAAACCGCAGACTCGCTCGTCGAACGCATCTACGGGCCCGGACAACTGCGTGAAATGCTCGCGGTATCGGATTATGTCCTTATTTCCACGCCGCTAACACTGGAAACACGGGGTCTGATCGGAGAAGCCGAGCTGAACGCCATGAAGCGCTCGGCAGTCATCATCAACGTTGGCCGAGGGCCGGTGATCGTCGAAGCAGCGCTCGTCCAGGCGCTCGAGCAAAACCGCATCAAAGGCGCCGCGCTGGATGTCTTCGACGTCGAGCCGCTTCCCGCCGGCCATCCGTTCTACCGCTTGCCTAACGTATTGTTGTCGCCTCACTCAGCCGACCACACGCCGGGCTGGGCGGAATCAGCCGTCCTGCGATTTGTCGAAAACTTCGCACGTTTTCGCGACGGACAGCCACTTGAAAGCATCGTAGACAAGAAAGCCGGTTACTAGAAACCCGCGCTGGGCTAGAATCAGGTGAGCAATGCTGAGCCGTGTCTACATAGACAACTACCGATGCTTCATCAACTTCGAGTTTCGTCCCAAGGCATTACAACTTGTTCTTGGTGGAAACGGTACTGGAAAATCGGCATTTCTGAAGGTCCTTCGAAACCTTAGAGATTTTGCATTGGTAGGCTACAAAGCCCCGCAGGTCTTCACAAAAGAGAGCCTTACTCGTTGGCAAACTTCTCCCCAACAGAGCTTCGAATTGGAAGTAACTGGCAACGGTGGAAAATATCTTTACACGCTCTGGATTGAAGTCCGGGATGACAAACCGCAAGCCCGAGTAATTAAGGAGACTCTGGATTTCAATCGCAAACCACTGCTCCGATTCGCAGATGGTCAGGTCCAACTCTTCGACGATTCTCACAAGATGAATTCGACATATCCCGTCGACGAAGACCGATCTGCCTTGGCGAACGTGGCAACGAGGCGCGCAACTTCGAGACTCGAATGGCTCAAGCGATGGCTTGACAACCTGTACTCGTTTCGTATCGACCCGTCAAAAATGGGGGCGGAGGCACGGCAGGAGGAGGACTATCCTGAAGATGACTTGAAGAACTTTGCGGCTTGGTACAGTCATCTGACTCAAGAGGAGACTGGCGCAGTTTTCAAGCTTCAACAGTCCTTAAAAGACGTCCTCGACGGATTCGACTCCCTGGACCTGAAGAGAGCCGGCAGGTCTCGTCTCCTAAAAGCTACTTTCAGCAGAAGTGAACAGCCGAGCTCGAAAAAGCGTCAGTCCCTCGAGTTTGATTTCGATGAACTATCCGATGGCCAGCGAGTCCTTGTCGCTTTGTACACGGTGCTGCACTGCGCTGTCTTGCCAGAGAAAACGATTTTCATCGATGAGCCCGAAAATTTCGTGGCGCTGGCCGAAATCCAGCCTTGGCTACTCGAATTGCAGGATCGCGCCGAAGATGCTGGAGCCCAGGTTGTTCTGGTTTCGCATCATCCCGAGTTGATCAACCTCCTTGCTCCTGAGCACGGTGCGATCTTTTCCCGAAGTGGCATCGGACCGGTCAGGGTTCAGCCCTATCACAAGGACACAATCGGGAAGCTGTCTCCGGCCGAACTTGTTGCACGCGGTTGGGAACGTGGCTGAGCGCATTGCCGAGCTTGTTGTCCTCGCCGAAGACCTGAGGCAAGGAAACTTTGGATGGCACTACTTGAAGCGCGCTGGCCACAACTATCGACAGATCCGGCTGGAGATCTCGCCACCGGGCCGGGGATCGGGTGAGCAGTACGTGCGTGAGCGGTATCCGGCAGAAGTGAAATACTACCGGAGCAGGTCGCACAGTCGAAGCGCGGCATTGGTCGTTGCCACGGACGCGGACATGAGAACGGTAGCGGCGTGCGAACAGCGGCTAGAGCGCGCGCTCCTGGCCGCGCGCGAGGTTAAGCGTGGGGACAACGAGAGAATAGGTCTCCTGATACCAAAGCGGCACATCGAAACCTGGATACTCTGTCTCTCTGACGAATCGGTGAACGAGGGGACTGACTACAAACGGGCCAGACCGGATGCTGGTGATAAGGTCAAGTCTTCAGCCAACAGATTTTTCGATTTGAGCCGGACCGCGGCCGAAGTTCCTCCTGAATGCATTCCCTCTCTTCGCCGAGGTTTGAAGGAAATTCGACGTCTCGATTAGGACGATCCAATGAAGCACTTTCTACTGCTCGCACTCAGCACCTTTGCCGCGTTGGCCCAATCCTATCAACCCACGCCTGAAAACCTGAAGTCCCGCCAATGGTTCCAGGACAACAAATTCGGCCTCTTCATCCATTGGGGCGTTTACAGCGTGTTGGAAAAGGGCGAATGGGTCATGAACATCGACAAGATCCCGGCCGCTGAATATGAAAAGCTCCCCGCGAAATTCAATCCCGTCGATTTCAATCCGGCCGAATGGGTCGCCATGGTCAAAGACGCCGGGATGAAGTACATCACCATCACCAGCAAGCATCACGATGGCTTCGCGATGTGGGGCACCAAGCAAGGCGATTGGGACATCGTCGATCGCACGCCCTACAAAAAAGATGTGCTCAAAATGCTGGCCGACGAGTGTCACCGGCAAGGCGTCAAGCTATTCTTCTATCACTCGCAGCTCGATTGGCACAATCGCGACTACTACCCGCTGGGCCGCACTGGAACTACTGCTGGGCGCCCAAGTGGCGGCGATTGGTTTAAGTATCTCGACTACATGGACAGCCAGCTCAGTGAGCTTCTCACAAATTACGGCGACGTCGGCGGCATCTGGTTCGATGGGATGTGGGACAAGCCCGATGCAGACTGGCGCATTGCGAAGACTTACGGACTGATTCACAGCCTCCAGCCGTCCGCGCTGGTGGGCAGCAATCATCACCTGAAGCCGTTCGACGGTGAAGATTTTCAGATGTTCGAGAAAGACTTGCCCGGCAGCAAGACGGCCGAGTTCAACGCCAAGTCGGAGATTGGAAATCTGCCGCTCGAGACCTGCGACACCATTAACGGCGCGTGGGGCTATAACGCCGGCGACAAGCGCTTCAAGACATCCACGCAATTGATTCAGTACGTGGTGAAGGCAGCCGGTAACAACGCCAATTTTCTGCTGAACGTTGGTCCCATGCCGACCGGGAAGATCCAGCCGGAATTCATCGAGCGACTGCACACGATGGGCGACTGGCTGCGCAAGAATGGCGAATCGATTTATGGCACGCGCGGTGGTCCAGTGAAGCCGCGGCCGTGGGGCGTCACGACCCAAAAGGCCGGCAAGATCTACGTACACATTTTCGATTGGCCGGATGAGATCCTCGCGCTGCCGAAATTGGCCAACGTTCGTAGCGCGGCGATTCTAAACAACGGCAAAGCTGTCGAGGTGCGCCAAGTCGACGGCGCGACGTTACTGCGCCTGCCAGCGGATCGCGATCCCGTCGACACGATTGTGGTTCTGGCCTCGGACGATCGAGGATGAACACAGAAATCCAGCTTTCCGACATTCGAGCGGCCGCTCAGCGCATACGCTCCATCGCGCACCGGACGCCCGTTTTCACCTCACGGTCATTCGACGCCATCGCCGGCGCTTCCGTTTTTTTCAAGTGCGAGAATTTTCAGCTCGGTGGCGCGTTCAAGATTCGCGGCGCCGCGAATTTCATCTACTCGATCCCGAAGGACCAGCTTGGCCGTGGCGTGGTGGCGTTCTCTTCCGGCAATCATGCGCAGGCCGTCGCGATCGCGGCTGCGTCGGTTGGAATTTCGGCGACCATCGTGATGCCCGGCGATGCTCCCAAATCGAAGCTCGAGGCAACGCGCGGTTATGGCGCCAAGGTCGTCATCTACGATCGTTTTCGCGAGAGCAGAGAAGCCATCGGCAATCGGATTTCCGATGAGACCGGCGCGACGCTCGTGCCACCTTTCGATCATCCCTGGATCCTCACCGGGCAAGGCACGGCCGGCCTGGAGCTTCTGGAAGAAATCTCGGATCTCGACGCGTTGGTCGTCCAGATCGGCGGCGGCGGATTGATTTCCGGATGCGCCATTGCGGCCAAAGCTCTGCGCCCCGAAATCCGCATTTTCGGCGTAGAACCGGAAGACGCCAACGACACGTATCTATCCCTCCGTGCTGGATCGCGGGTCGAGATCCCGCTCCCCAAAACCATCGCGGATGGGCTGCGATCCCCCAAACCGGGCGCGATCACATTCCCGATCGTTCAAAGGCACGTCGAGGACGTTCTGCTCGTCACCGACGACGAGATTCGCAACGCCATGAAATTCATGCTCACGCGAATGAAGATGGTTGTTGAGCCAAGCGGGGCCGTTCCAGCAGCCGCGCTATTCCATCAGAAATTGCCGAAGGGTTTGAAGAAGGTCGGCGCGATGGTCTCAGGCGGGAACGTGGACCTGCAGTTCCTCCAGACTCTCGGGGATTGAGTTCGCGGTGGTGATGAACGCCCAGTAGTCCACCTGGATCTTTGTCTTCGCCGGCGCCCAGCGATATGCCGGAACGCCAAACATCGAGTGACGATCGATCATCTTGCGCCGGCTCTCGGGAAATGGCGATGCTCCGAATTCCATCCCGCGCGTCAATGCCCGCCGATTGCAGGGGGGGTGCTCGCGGCTGAGATTCTCTTCCCAGATTCCGAGCCACGGAAAATCGGAGCGCTTCCAGACGTAACCGAACAACACCTTGGTCTTCGGCGAGAACGCAAAGAAGAAAGCCTGGTCCCGGTGCGGGTCCATCAGAACCGTATCGAAGCCGCCGGACGCAGGAGCGCTGGTGTACAGTCGCATGTCTTCCTTCGCGCCACCAGCGCCAGACTTCATTGGCCATTCGAAGTCAACTTCAGCAAGCGTTCGCGCCTTCGTTCCGGGCGCGCGAAACTGAGTCACGCCTTTTTCAAGGAATGGCGGACCGAGCGTCACGTGCTGCGTCCACGCGATAGGCCGGTCCAGGACCGAAACATTCTCTATGGTCTCGGTGAAGCGTACGCGAGCGCCATCCAGGCGCAGCCGGCGTTCGAAGTGAAGCTGCGCCGCAGGCATCGAAACGCTGGCCGTAAGCTCACGATCGGTGAAAGAAAGCTGGTACGGCAGAATGGATGCTTCGCCGTGCACTGTCATCCCGGCGGCAATTTCTTCGTCCGACGGCGCTCCAAATAAGTCGAGACAAAGGTTGTGGCCTAGAATGCCCGACAGCAGCTTGCTCTCGGCATCGTCGCCGTATTCCGGGTGCTTGGCACGATTGTATGTCGAAGGCTCGATCGAGGGCCACGGCGGAACCCACAACGGATTCACGCCACTCGGTTTGTGCAGAATCTCGGCGACGTGTCCGCCTTCGTTGGAAACCGTTACCCGGATTTGGTCGTTTTCGATCTGAGCGGCACGCCGGTTGTGAAAGCTGACCGAGCCCACTCTCAGGAAACCTTTTTCTTAGCGGCCAGCGATCGGGAATAGCTGGCTTGCGAAGCGGCCAGGTTCGCGGCCATCTGCTGCGGCGTTACGTTTTTGCCCATACTGTCGAGTTCCTTGAAATAAACCCGGCGCTCCTCCATCATGCAGATGTTCGACAGCATCACTGCCGTCGAATCGCGCAGGCCAACCTCGATGTCGGCCTTGGGATGGCCTCCAGTGTGGCAATCGTTGAAGAAGCTTTCGAGCTCAGTCTCCACCGGGTTCCGATCCTCATCGTCCACCATCACGCCCTTCGAATACAGCCAGCGCTGCGCAAATTTCTTCTCGCGCTGCAGGAAGGAATCATTGGGATCGACCTTGAGTTGGTCCGTCGCCAGCACGATCGGCATTCCCTTTTGAGACGTGCCCAGCGCGTAGCTGGCGCCCGCCGCCGTCACCGGCGCCTTGCCTTCCGCCTTCTGCGCGGCGCTGACCTTGGATGGCTCGCGATACCACATCGCCGTCGGCATGGTGGACTCACCATCGCCCACCGTGATCTCGAGCGCGCCCCCGGTCCCCATGATCAATTCGCCGAATTCGGGACGCGTGCCTTGCAGGAAAGGCAAATGCACGTTGGTCGAAATCGCGCTGTAGATCAGCTTTTGCCCCTTGGGATATTTGTAGATGAGCTGGATGTTGTCGAACACATCGCGGCCATCCTTCCATGTATCGAGGCCGCCCACGCCGATGACAAATTCCGGAGAACTGCCGAAGATCCAGTCCGCGATGTCCACCTGGTGCGAAGCCAGTTCGGCCGCCAAACCTCCCGAGTATTCCCGATACAGCCGCCAGTTGAATCCGTTCATGACCCAACCCGGATTCCGATGCCACATGGCCTCGATGTGCGTGACCTCGCCCAGCGCGCCTTTGTCCACCAGCTCCTTGGCGAGCTGATAGAACTTGCTGTAGCGCCGCTGCAAACCAACTTGCAGCACTTGCTTCGGATACTTCGCGGCCAACGCACGCAGAGCATGCACTTCCTCGGGCTTGAACACCAGGCTTTTTTCGCACAGGATGTGCTTGCCCGCTTGGAACGCGTCCTGAGTAACCCCGTAATGCTCGAACAGCGGCACCGAAACCACCACCGCCTCGACATTCTTGTCCGCCAACAGCTCGCGGTAATCCTTGTATTTCGTGGGATTCGTGCCGATAGTGGCCGACGCTTTGTCGAGCTTGGCATCGTCGAAGTCGCAGATCGCGACGCAACGCCCGTTGTCGATCTTGGTGAGGTGCTTCAGCAGGTAGGTGCCGCGGCCGCCGGTTCCGATGACGCCGTACTTCATCTGGTCGGAGGCGGCGTGGACCTTCAATATGGCGGGCGCGCCTTGCAAGTCGGCGATGGCAGCGGCAGCAGTAACAACACCGGCCGCCTTGACCACGTCGCGGCGGGTGGGATTCGGATTCTCGGGCATTATGGCTCCTCTAAACCACCGAGTCTATCAAACCCGTAGCCAGGGGTCCTCAGATCCTCAGACCCGGTATTACGCATTTGCCGCACACTATGCATTAAAGCTGCTGGCCGAGCCGTGACCAAAGGGAGCGGTCCAAAGTACTTACTCCTCCTCCTCCAGAAAACAGCCCTCAAACGCTCGATCCAGCAAATCGTCGGTCAACTCGAATGGCAACTTCTCGAAATGGATCAGGTCCAGGGCGTGCGACAGAACGTCGCGCGGATGGCAGCGCCGGTACACTTTGCCGGTGCGCTTGTAGTGCTTCTCGACGAAGCGCGAAATCAATCCTTCCTTGTAGGGAAGGTCTCTTGAAACACAGAAGCGTTCGAAAATCGTGATGAACTCGTTCACGTCCGGACAACGCAGCAGCATCTTGTACTGGATCCTGCGCAGGAACGCTTCATCTCCCAATTGATCCGGCTTCAGGTTAGTCGAAAAGATCAGGAAGGCCTCGAACGGAACCGTCATCTTGCCGCCGCTGTGGAATTTCAAATAGTCGACGCGGCGCTCCATCGGAACAATCCACCGATTCAGAACTTCGGCCGGCGTGCACTGCTGCCGTCCAAAGTCATCGATGAGATAGATTCCGTTGTTGGCTTTGAGCTGATAAGGCGCGTCGTAGACCTTGGACGTCGCGTTGTATTTGAGATCCAGCATTTCGAGCGTCAACTCGCCGCCCGTCAGAATAAACGGCCTGCGGCATTTGATCCAGCGCCGGTCAAAGTGGGCCTGCGGGTCGATAGCGAGAACTGATGGCTCGGCCGTGTCCTCAATGGGTTGGTGATAGACGGGATCGAACACCTGGATGATTTGGCCTTGAGCTTCGATCGCATGGTGAACGTAGATGTACGAGTCATCCACGTTCCCCAGCGCCTCCGCCAGAAAGGTTTTGCCGTTGCCCGGCTGGCCGTAAATCAGAAAAGATTTTCCGGAACTCACCGCCGGACCGATCTGCGACAGGATGCGCGGCGTCACCACCATGCGCCGGTAAGCTTCCGCCAACGCTTCCTGGGTCAGCCAGCCTTCCGCCCGCCGCTGCCGGCGAACAATATAGGTGTACTGATAAAGCGGAACTGGCGCGGGCCCTGCATATTGACCGTTCTCCATGGCCTCGCGCGCCTGATTGCGTCCATTTTCAGTCAGTGCGAAAAGCGAGGTGCTGCTGCCCATCCCGAGCGATTTTTTCGCCAAAATGAGGTGCTGTTGCTTGAGAGCCTCGACGAAGTCTTCGATCACGCTGTATTTCAGACCCATCGCTTCCGACAAGTCCCGGCCCAGCATGTCGCCACGGCCGTACAGCAATTTCAAAATGAGCTGTTCGAGAAAAGACGAAGACAGACCTGTGTCGTCAATGGTTTCTGGGACTGGAGGTACGAGTTGTTGATCTTCAGGCTCGAGCGGGTACTCGAGCAGCGGGGCGGTGGCCATGCAGTTCGATTTTGAGGCCCGGAGAGCACTGCTTCAATAGGAACTTGGTCCTCATTCGACTAAGTC
>JBGPSX010000055.1:0-13147 GCA_041490325.1 Bryobacteraceae bacterium
AAAATAATCTTCTTTGTAGAACCACCGTTCGGGACTTCGCCCATGCGCACCTATTATAGCAGCCATCCTTATGTTACTGGAATGGTTAGCCTCCTGAGGCCGAATCGGAGTCAAACCTCTATTTTGAACGTATTCAAAAATTGCTTGACAGAATCCGGAGCAGAGTTTATTCTGTTCTTGAACACGTTCAAAAACAGGAGAAAACTTCATGTACATCGTCTACAGCTACTTCATCTATCTGGCGGTCAGTCTAACGGTGACGGTCTGGGTAGCCCGCACACTGCATCAACGGGGAAGGGTATTCCTGGTGGATGCGTTTCATGGCCAGGAGCAATTGGCGGATTCGGTGAACCACTTGTTGGTGGTAGGTTTTTATCTGATCAACGTCGGATATGTTGCGTTTGCATTAAAAAGCTCCGAGAATCCGGCCAATCTCAGGCAAGCCATTGAACTGGTGAGCGACAAGCTCGGGCTGGTGCTGCTGGTTCTGGGTCTGATGCACTTCTTCAACCTGTACGTCTTCTCGCGGGTGAGGAGACGCGCGCAGCAGAACTCGGCGCCGCCGCCTTTTCCGCCGGACGCGCTTTTGACGCCGCTCGATCACCCGCAAGCGACTTAAACCTATGCGTGGCCTGACTGTTATTTACGACGCCGAGTGCGGGCTTTGCCGTCGCGTGCGGGACTGGCTTATCGCTCAACCGAAGTGGATCGCATTGAATCTGGTGCCGTCCACGTCGGCCTCTCGACTGTATCCTGGACTAGCCGGCCGTAATTTTTGCATTGAGCTGCTAGTGGTGAGCGACAAAGGCGGTGTCTATGTGGGCGACCATGCCTGGATCATGTGCCTGTTTGCGTTGAAGCGCTATCGGGCGTGGGCCCTGCGGCTGTCACGGCCCGGGTTGCTGCCGCTGGCACGCCAGGCGTTCGCGCTCCTATCGAATAATCGCCGCAGCATATCCAGATGGATGGGACTGCTCAGCGACGCGGAGCTACAAAAAGAACTCAATACGATCAACGCACCGAGGTGTTATGGAACCGATCTCTAAACCTGCGCGTGGTACAGCAAAGGCGGAAGAAACGCGCAGCCGCATTCTAGCCGCGGCCTTGAATCTATTTCGAGAGCGCGGGTTCGATCAGACTACGATGCGCGACATCGCCACAGCCGCCGGCGTTGCAATCGGAGCGGCTTATTATTACTTCGAATCGAAAGAAGCGTTGGTCATGGCGTTCTATCAAGAAGCTAATATCGCGTTCCACGAAGGGATCGAAGCCGCGCTCGAGCGCAAGACCGATCTCCGGGCCCGCCTCCGAGCCGTTATCGACGTCAAGTTCGAATACTTCGGACCCAACCGTAAGTTTCTCGGGGCGCTGTTGCGACACGCCGCCGATCCCGATCATCCGCTGTCGCCGTTCAGTGCGGAGACCCGTGAAATCCGCGAGCTCGACATGCGGCATTTTTCCCAGGCGCTGGATAGCAGCAATCTTCGATTGCCGGAAGACTTGAGGCCGTATCTTCCGAAGCTGCTGTGGCTCTATCAAATGAGCCTGATCCTGTTTTGGATTTACGACCGGTCGGAAGGGCAGGCGCGGACGGAGCGATTGTTGGAGAAGAGCTTGGCCATTGTCGTCAACCTGCTAAAGCTTTCGAAGTCGCCGTTCTTAAGGCCGGTGCGGCGGACGGCGATCGAGTTGTTGCAGGCGGTGTCGGAGGAGACTCCCTCATTGGCCTGATCACTCGTGGCGGAGGGGACATCTCCTGAAGGTACGAACCAAACCTTATGTCGCGAACCTCTTCTTTGAGCTGCTGCACATTCATTCCAGGCTGGCCGCTCTCTGTACCTAACAGCGCCACATATGCGCTCAGTTCGTCGTTGAGCTCCGGTTCCACAGTGTGGCGGCGAGCGATGTTGCGCCACAACCGCCGCAGGTAAGACGTGAGAGTTACAGGGTCGGTTTAGGTGCTCAGCTTGGATTCAATGAGTCCGATCAGCGCTTCTTCGCTTTCAACCCGCAGCCCGACCTTCAGCCAGTACAACTCCACTGCGTCGCTCACCAGCGTATCGATGCCTTGCTCCGGCAGATTCATCGCATCTTTTTCGGTGCACAGCAAGCTGGTGGCGCCGTGCATCCGTGCCTGCTCCGCCAGCCGGTGGATCTCCGTGCAGTTGTAGCGATGGTGATCGCTGAAGGTCCAACGGAAGGCGGGATGAATCCCCAGCGCCTTCAGAGTTGTCCAAAAGCTGGCGGGGTTTCCCAAACCACAGAACGCGGCTGCCGGCGCGTCGGGAGGTACCTCTTCGCGCTGGGTGCGATGATTCACCCAGTAGCGCGGTTCAATGGTTGCGCGGAAGATCGGAGCAGTCCGATTCACCGCGCGCAGCAGGTTGCGAAGCCCGAGGTATTCACGTTCGGGCGCGGCTCGCATCAGGATAAACGCATCCGCACGGGCCAGCGCCGAGACCGGCTCCCGGAGGCGACCCATCGGAAACACGCCGCCCGCTAGGGGATTCAACGTGTCGATCAACACGATATCCAGATCGCGCACCAGCCGCCGGTGTTGAAATCCGTCGTCCAGGAGAAAAATGGCGGGCTGGTAGCGCTCTTCCAGCACGCGGCCGGTGGCCCAACGATCCTTGCCGATACCTGCATGGGCGTGCCCGGAGTGGACAAAAATCTGCGCCTCGTCGCCAGTGATGCTGACCGGGACCAGTTCGCCGGCTTCGATCACGATGGAGGGTGCGATCGATCGGCGCCGGTATCCGCGCGTGAGGATGGCCGGATGATGGCCGCGTTGGCTCATTCGTTCGGCTAGATAATCCACAACCGGAGTCTTTCCGGCGCCCCCCATGCTGAGACCGCCGATGCTGACTACTGGAGTATCGAGACGCCGCGCGTTCGCCACGGCCCGGCGTTGCTCCAGATGGCTTCCCGCCGTCCAAATCTTGGCGAGCAACCAGAGCAGCGGTTGTGCCACGCCGCCGGGCCGGCCGGACGGAACCGTCGCGTCCTGCCAGCGCAAAATCTCAGCCGCCGCCTTCTTCGTCGCGCCCCGATGCTTGCGTGCCAGTTCAGCGGCGCGAACACCCAGGCCTGCGCGCAGATCGGAATCCTCTATGAGCTTTTGAACTGCGCCAGCTAAATCGCCCGGCTGGGCAATCTCGTAAAACGCCTGATGCTCGCGGAACTCTTCAGCGATGGTTGCGAAGTTCTGCATGTGCGGGCCGGTTACGATAGCGCGCGCGCAGGCCGCCGGTTCCAGTACGTTATGCCCGCCCCGGCGCGCCAGCGATCCACCCACGAAGACTACGTCCGCGAGCGGAAACAGGCTGGCCAGCTCGCCGATGGAATCGAGCAGCACGACACAAGGGAGCGCAAGATCGGCGGGGATACTGGCGTGAGAACGGCGCAGATACGCGATCCCGGCGTCGCGAAGCTTCTGTTCGGCGGTATCAAACCGTTCCGGCCTGCGAGGGACCAGGATCAGCAGCAGGCGTGGATGTTTGTGCGCCACTTCCCGGAAGGCGTCGAGTACCACGTCGTCCTCGTCGACGTCATCGCTTGCGGCCGGAGGCATGGTGCTGGCCGCGATCCAGATCGTGCTTGAACCGAGGCGCCGGAGCACCGCCTGTATGAAGGCGGGCGGTTCCGAGTCTACCGGTATAGCGTCGTACTTTATGTTGCCGATCGATTGGACGCGGTCTGGTGGTGCGCCCAGTTCGAGGTAGCGCATTCGATCCTGCTCGCTCTGCACAAAGATCGCATCCGGCTGCTGCAAGGAGGCGCGGAAAATGAACCGACACCGGCGATAACGGGGAAAAGCACGGTCGGAAATGCGGCCATTTATGATGAGGAGGCTCATTCCGGCGCGCTTCACTTGCCGGTAGAGCACCGGCCAGATTTCGGTCTCGAGAATAACCACTACGGCCGGCCGTAGGCGCCGCAAGATGCGCCGCACCGCGAACGCGTAGTCGATGGGCGCATAGAAAATACCGTCGACTAAGCTGGCCAGCTTCTGTTCGGCCAAGCCTCTTCCCGCAACCGTCCCGACCGAGACGTACAGTGGGATCCCAGGGCTGCGCTCACGTAGTTCCTGGAGCAGCGTGGCAGCGGATACCACCTCGCCGACCGAAACCGCATGCAACCAGATGGCGCCCGGCGGCGTCGCCTGAAAAGAGCTTGACCCTCCGCCGAAGCGCTCGGAAAAGTGACGGAGATAGCGCGGATCGCGCGCACAGCGATAAACGAAATAGAATACTAGCAGCGGGAACGCGAGGACGCGGCATCCCCAGCAGAGGAGTTGGATGAGACCGCTTTGGATTTGCCTGATCGCATTCATGGGCGCTACCCTGGCGCTTCCCGACAAGAAGGGCGACGCCAAGTTTTCAGTCGAACCAGCCTCGTCTTATCCGGCCAAGCAGACCAACGACGGGGTGACGGTGGCAGTGGCCGCTTACGATACTGAAGAACTGGCTCACACGGCATTTGGGAAGTTGAACCCGAATCAGTACGGCGTTCTGCCCGTGCTGGTCGTTATCCAGAATGACACGGACAAAGTCATGAAGTTAGGGTCGATCGAAGTCGAGTATACCGATCCTGGCGGCGGGCGTGTGTCCGCTACGCCGGCCTACGATGTCCAAACCCTGGGCGGTGGCGCGCGCCGGCCGTCCATGCCGAACGGCAGCCCGCTACCACGAAAGAAACTCAAGAGCCCGATGAACGAAGTAGAGATCGAGACGCGCAGCTTCGCAGCCAAGATGCTGCCCGCGCACGACTCGGCGCACGGATTCTTCTATTTTCAGATCAGTCATCGGCCGGGATCTAAGTTTTATCTGACCGGGATCAAAGAAGCAGCCAGCGGGAAAGATCTCTTCTTCTTCGAAATACCGATGAAATAGCGGGCTACTTCTTTTCGGCCGGAGCAGGCGCCGCGGCGGCCGGAAGTATTTTCGCCGACTTGATGCTGTCTAGCTTCGGGAAGTTCTTGTCGAGATAAGCTTTTCCTTCAGCCGCGATACGTCCCTGATCGGGAGTCTGGCCGTAGCCGCTGTAGATTTTGTCGACGACGTCCATGCCTTCCACTATGTTGCCGAACGGCGCGAAACCCTGCGCATCCAGGCCAGCGTTGTCGGCCAGGCTGATAAAAATCTGAGTGGTTCGCGAGTTTGGGGTCGGCAGGGCTGCGAAAGCCAAGTATCCTTTTTTGTTGCTGCCTTTCACTGGATCGTCCTTGATCGCCGCTTTTTCCCACACAGAGTTGATGGCCGGCTTTGCGCTCATGCCAAATTGCACGACGAAGTTGGGGAGCACACGGAAGAAACTGGCGTCGACGTAATAACCGCCCCTCACCAGGTTGTAGAAGCGATCGGCGCCGATCGGGGCCCAGTCGCGGTGGACCTCAACAACGAAATCGCCTTTCGTGGTAGTGAACTGGGCTTTGTATGTTTCCGGCGCCTTGGCTCGGAGCGATGCGGGATTCGAGAGCGATCCGGGTCCAGCGGCCGGCGCTTTCGCTGCGGGAGCTTTGGTCGCAGGAGCTTTAGCAGCGGGAGCCTTGGTCGCAGGGGCTTTCGTCGCGGGCGCCTGGGCCAGCAAGCAGGAACACAACAAAGTGCTAACGATAAGTGCTTTCATGTAGCTCGATTATACTGAAAGTGCCCGCCCCGATGAGTATTCTCCGAGTCCTTCCGGTCTTCCTGTTTCTAGCCTCCATTGTTCCGGCGGAAGAGGTCAAAGTAACGCTTCTGGCCACTACCGATCTGCACGGAAATCTCGCTCCGTATGACTACTACGCCGGCCGGCCTGTGAACCGCGGCTTGGCTAAGATCGCGACACTGATCCAGATCGCGCGCCGGGAGAATCCCAATAGTCTGCTGATCGATTGCGGTGACACGATTCAGGGCACGCCGCTTGAATCTGTCTATCAACAATACGTTCAAAAACTAGACTTATCACCGACCGCGCTTCCTCGTCCCAGGCCCGAAGGCGACCCTATGATGCTCGCGATGAACGAGATCGGATACGACGTGATGGTAGTGGGAAATCACGAATTCAATTTCGGAATGAAGAATCTCGCCGCAGCGCGATGGTTAGCTCGGTTTCCGTGGATTGCCGCCAACATTCGTTCCAACCCCGCAGTCCCGGCCGAACCCTTCGCGCCGTACTTCGTCAAGACCGTCGGTGGCGTGAAGATCGGCATAATCGGCATCACGACACCGTTTGTCCCGCAGTGGGAAACAGAAGCGCATTATGACGGCTACACATTCCTACCTGCCGTCGTATCTGTTCGGTACGCGCTGGCCGAGCTTAAAGCCATCGAGCATCCGGATATCGTGATCGTCGCCGCGCATTCCGGCCTGGATCGTGACCTTGAAGGCGACATGCACGTCTCTAGCGATCCGTTCGAGAATTCTGTCTATCAGATTGCGACCGAGGTTCCAGGCATCGACGGCATCGTGTTCGGCCACACGCATTCGCAACTCGCAGGTAGAGCGCTCAACGGCGTTCAGTTGTTGCAGCCGAAGAACTGGGGCATGGCGCTGGGGCGAATGGATTTTACGCTCGAACGCGCCGATGCCGGCTGGAAGGTCGTTTCGAAGGCGAGCGAGTTGATTCCAGTGACCGCTGAAACACAAGCGGATGCGAAAATTATTGCAATTGGGCGACCGTATCACGAAGCCGCCGAGCGTTTTCTCAACACACCGGTAGCCGAAGCTCCGGCCGCGCTGGACGCGCGAATGGCTCGGGTGGAGGACACCGCCCTGATCGACGCCGTCCAGACTGTGGAGCTGTTCTACTCGAAGGCGGACGTTTCATTCGCATCGTCCTTCAACCCTCGCGCTACGATTCCCAAGGGCAGGGTGACGGTCCGGCAGATCGCGGCAGTGTATGTTTACGAAAACACCCTGTATGCCATCGAAGGCACGGGCAAAATGGTCCGCGAGGCGCTGGAGAACTCAGCCCGCTACTTCAAGACTTGTTCCGGCGATTGCACGCACGGCCCGCTGGTGAATCCCGAAGTGATCGGGTTCAACTTCGACATGGCCCAAGGCGTGGAATACGAAATCGACTTGACGCGCCCGGTAGGAGATCGTATCCGCAATCTGCGCTGGCACGGAAAGCCCCTCGCGGACTCCCAGCCGCTGCGGATTGCCGTCAATAACTACCGCGCCGGCGGCAGTGCCGGGTACGACATGTTTCGCGGAGCGAAGGTGGTATGGCGATCGTCCGACGAGATTCGGGACTTGATCGTCAGCTACTATACCGGCCACAAGCAACTTCCCGCGAAGCCGGATGACAATTGGCGCGTGGTCCCCAAGGCTGCGCGCAAGACCCTCCAAGAGGAAGCGCAAGCCGAAGCGCAAAAACCAGCATTCAAGTAGCTTGCGTTTGAGCTATATCATGGTCTGGAGGTTGCCATGGTTCAAACGATCGAAACGGAACTTCCTCCCAAACCTCGCCGGCCGCCCATTCTGTTGATATTCATCCTGGTGCTGCTCGCGTTCTTGGGTGGATTTTGTGCCGATGTGGATGAAGATGCGCGATCAGTCGGCGCTGCGCGAAAAGGCTGAGAAGGCGCTGACGGTTACCAGGATTGTCAAGGATCTCGGATCGGCAGCCATCGATTCGCGGCGTGCGGAGTATGAACCAGCGCGCCAGGAAGCCAGCTCATTCTTCACGGCGGCCCATTTCGAGATCGACCAGCGCGATCAATCGGTGCTGACCAAGGAGCAGCGCGATGCCCTGGCGCCTTTGCTTGCTCCCCGCGACGAGCTGATCACGCTACTGGCGCGCAGCGATCCGGCGGCGGCCGACAAACTGGCCAATCTGTACGTCGCCGTTCGAAAAATTCTTGGAGTTTGATGTGGCGCACGCACTCTTGCGTCGCAGGAGTGCGTGCAGCGTTCACACTCGTGTGAACGGCTTATTTGCTCGAGATCTTAAACCTGCGTTCGCATGAGTGCGAACGCGGCACGCAAGAGTGCGTGCGCCACTCTAAACCAATACGGTGAATGCGGTTTCGGTTCGCGTCACGGGGTGGTACAAAGTATCGCGTTCCACGGGCTCGCGGCCGGCTTCTTTAATCAGCCGCAATAGCTCGCCGCGGCGCAGTCCCTGACTGGTTGTCGCGCCCGCATCGTGATAGATCTTCTCTTCCACCACCGTGCCGTCCAGGTCGTCGGCGCCGAAGCGTTGCGAGATCTGTGCGATTCGCGGCGTCATCATGATCCAGTACGCCTTGATGTGATCGATGTTGTCGAGCATCAGGCGCGATACCGCGATCATCTTCAGATCCAGGAAGCCCGTCGTCGTCGCAACGTGGTGCAGCGCCGTATTGCCGGGATGGAATGCCAGCGGTATGAAAGTCTGGAACCCGCCGGTATCGTCCTGCAGCTCGCGCAGCCGGATGAGATGATCGACGCGATCCTGTTCAGTCTCAATATGGCCATACAGCATCGTGCAATTCGACTTCAACCCGAGTTCGTGCGCGGTGCGTGCGACCTCCAGCCACTGCTGGCCGTCGATCTTGTGATCGCAGATGATCCGGCGCACGCGTTCATGGAAAATTTCCGCGCCGCCGCCCGGCAGTGAATCGGCGCCGGCCGCCATCAACCGCTGCAATGTTTCGCGAATGGAAAGCTTGCTGCGCTGGGCGAGATAAGCGATCTCGACCATGGTGAAGGCTTTCAGGTGCACGTCTGGAAAGCGTTGCTTCAAACCCCGCAACATCTCGCAATACCAGTCGAGCGTTAGCTCCGGATGCAGGCCACCAACGATATGAAACTCGGTCACCGCTTCCGACCAGCCCTCGCCCGCCCGGTGCCAAACTTCTTCGAGCGACCAGGTGTAGGCCTTGGGGTCCTTTGCGCGCTTGCCGAACGCGCACAACTTACAACTGGCAACGCAGACGTCGGTGGGATTGATGTGCCGATTCACGTTGAACCAGGTCACGTTGCCGTGCTTACGCTCGCGCACCAGGTTCGCCATGTAGCCTACGGCCAGGATGTCGGAGGTCCGGTACAGCGCCAGGCCGTCTTCGTAATCCAGCCGAACGCCGCCCTCGACCTTCTCGAGAATGGGCCGCAAACGGCGATCTTCTATGCTGATTTCCATGGGACTCACGCGTGAGCGCCGAGGAAGTAGATATCGGCCGCCCAAAACAAGAAGAATAACATGCTGACGTAGCCGTTTACGGTGAAGAACGCCGCATCGACACGAGACAAGTCGTCCGCTTTCACCAGGCTATGTTCGTAGCCCAGCAGCAGGATTACGGCGCCGATCCCCGCCAGGCTGAGCCAGCCCAGTTGGAAACTAACCGCCAACGCAAATAGGCAAGCGATCATGGCCAGGTGAAACACCCGCGCGATCCATAAAGCCCTGCTGATCCCGAACTTCCCCGGCAGGCTGAAGAGTCCTTCGCCATGATCGAACTCGTAGTCCTGGCACGAATAAATCACGTCAAACCCCGCGGTCCAGAACGTAACGGCGGCGGTGAGCCATAGAATCTTCGGATCGAGCGAGCCAGTGACGGCGATCCAGGCTGCCGCTGGAGCGATCCCGAGGGAAAACCCCAATACCAGGTGCGAAAACGAAGTGAAGCGCTTGGTGAACGAATAGAAGAAGATCACGGCCAGCGCCACTGGCGCCAGCTTCAACGCCAGCGGATTCAAGGCGCGCGCAGCCAGCAGAAACACCAGCGCGGATACGCCGATGAAGCCCCACGCAAATCCCGCGCTCAGCGTTCCAGCCGGAAGATGACGCATGCGCGTTCTTGGGTTCCGGGCATCGATATCTCGATCGAGGACGCGATTAAAGGCCATCGCCGCCGATCGCGCGCCGACCATCGCCAGGATGATCCATAACAGCTTGACGCCGAACTCCGGTACCGTCAGGTGACTTTGCCGGAAGGCTAAAAGGGCGCCGGTGAGCGCGAACGGCAGTGCGAACACGGAGTGCTCAAACTTGATCATCTCGAGCGTGAGCCACAGTCTCTTCCAAAAAACCATCGCGTTCTTTTCGCTACCATTCTAATTCATGCGGTTTGCCCTGCCTGTTTTTCTGGTGCTTATCACGAGTTGCGGTACCAAGCCGACCACAGTGGAAGATTTCAATACCACCGAGCTCACGCTGCCGCACGGCCAGGTGGTCAAGATCGAAACCATGATCGCGGATATGGACCGCTTGCGCGGCCTGATGTTCCGCACTTCCCTGGCTCCAGACCACGGCATGCTGTTTGTGAATCCGAAGATGGGGAATTATGCGTTCTGGATGTACCAAATTCTGTTCCCGTTGGATGTGATCTGGATCGGCTCCGATCGCCGGATCGTGGAGATCGTGGAGAATATTCCGCCGTGCAAAACCACTGCTAAGGACTGTCCACGTTACGGCGGCGGCAAGCTGGCGCAATACATGCTCGCGCTCGGCGCCGGCTCGATAAAGAAGTACGGCATCGAAGTCGGCCAAACCATCCAGTGGTAAGTGTGGCGCACGCACTCCTGCGTGCCGCGCCGGCACTCGTGCCGACGCTTGGTTGTCTAGAAAAAAGCGTTCACACGAGTGTGAACACGGCACGCAAGAGTGCGTACGCCACCAGCCCGCCACTCACTACTGTTAACCTCAAAGTTGAAATGGATCAGCACCTTCTGCGGGAACTGCTTGAAAGCGTGCGCTCGGGCGCTGTCGATATCGACCTGGCGCTGGATCGCATGCGGCACCTGCCGTTCGAAGATCTGGGTTTTGCCAAACTGGATCATCATCGCAGCTTGCGGCACGGCCTTACAGAAGTAATCTTCGGAAAAGGCAAAACACCGGAGCAGATTACCAGCATCGCCGCGCGACTGCTCGAGCAATCGCAGAATTTGATGATTACTCGCACGACTGAAGCGGTGGCCGCTTGTCTCAAAGAGAAGTTCCCAGCAACCGAATACTTCCCGTTATCCAGCGCCGTGCGAATCTGGCGCGATCGAACCATCCGTGGCAAAGGAAGGCTGGCCGTCGTTTGCGCAGGGACCAGCGATATCCCAGTCGCCGAAGAAGCGCAAGTGACCGCGGAAATAATGGGCAACGAAGTCGAGGTCATTTACGACGTCGGCATCGCCGGGATCCATCGGTTGATTGCCAGCAGCGAGCGACTGATGGGTGCGCGCGTCGTGGTGGTGGTTGCGGGAATGGAAGGAGCGCTGCCCAGCGCCGTTGGTGGAATGGTGTCGGTGCCGGTGATCGCCGTGCCGACCAGCGTTGGCTACGGCGCCAGCTTCAACGGATTAGCCGCGCTCCTTGGAATGTTAAACAGTTGTGCCAGCAACGTGACAGTGGTGAATATCGACAACGGGTTTGGCGCCGGTTACGTGGCGAGTTTGATCAATCGCCTCTAACCGCGAATCGACTAGGCGACGGCCGTACTGATTCTCGACCCGGACTCTTCCGCATAGACGTAGAAGCCGAACATCGGCCGTAGTTCGCTCTTACTCCAGCGGCTCATCTTCCACCTGACTCTTACGAATCGAACATCGGAATGCGACGCCAGATTCAGCAAAATGGAATAGATGCCACAGTAAAACTTTGGAGGGAACGTGGCTATCGGCCGGAAGTCCCACTTCACACCGTCGGGAGAGCCCCAAATGGACACTTCCAGACTCTCTTGCTCAATGATCCTGGTAATGCCCAGTGTGAGAACCAGCAGCTTACCGCGTTTAAGGCCGAGATCTAACTCCGGCCCGGTGCCATCTGCTCGGGCGATGCTTTCAGGCAACAGAAAAGTTGGCAGCATAATTTCCTCCATCCGGGGAACATGCCGGAAACTACTGTTCTTGCTACCTGGCAGTGTTAACTACAGGGTAACTAGATTCGGCGGAGACGATCCCCCGCCTCCTCCAGCGTCTCATACTTCTTGCAAAAACAAAAGCGAATTAATGATGATCCTTCGCTCGGATTGGCAAAAAAACTAGAACCGGGCACTGCCGCCACGCCGGCGGTTTCAATCATGTGACGAACAAAAGCAAAGTCGTCGGCGAAACCGAAATCGCGGATGTCGGTCATGATGTAATACGCCCCATCGGGACGAAAACATCGGAAGCCCGCTCGCTCCAAGAGATTCAACAACAGGTCCCTGCGACTCTTGTAGTCCACTGCCAGCTTTTGGTAATACGGCTCCGGCATGTTCAGCGCTAGAACACCTGCTTGTTGCAATGGCGCCGCTGCTCCAACGGTAAGAAAATCGTGAACCTTGCGAATCGAGTCCGTTAGATCCGGCGCTGCCAATACCCAACCTACCCGCCAACCGGTGACAGAGTAGGTCTTGCTCATGCTATTTACTAAGACGCTACGTTCCCGCATTCCCGGAATTGTTGCGATCGGACAGTGTGACGCCGAATCGTAGAGAATGTGTTCATAAATTTCGTCAGTGATCGCGAGCGCGTCGAATTCCTGGCAGAGATCCGCGATGATCTGAAGTTCGGCGCGTGTGAAAACCTTTCCAGTCGGATTGTTCGGGGAATTGAGAATGATGGCCTTGGTTTTTGACGAGAAGGCTCGCCGTAGTTCCTGCGGATCGAAGCTCCAATCCGGCGCACGCAGCGCCACCAGTTTTCGCTCGGCGTCGCACAGCATTGTATCCGGACCGTAATTCTCGTAGTACGGCTCGAAAACGATCACTTCATCGCCTGGATTGGTCACTGCCAGCATGGACGCGATCATGCCCTCCGTCGATCCGCAGCACACCGTGATCTCTCTCTCAGGGTCATAGTCCAGGTCATACCACTTGCGATACTTGGCCGCGATCGCATCTCGAAATGGCTTGGCGCCCCAAGTGATGGCATATTGATTGAAGTCGGCCGTGATGGCCTCCTTGGCAGCGTTCTTGATGTCTTCAGGCGCACTGAAGTCAGGAAAACCCTGGGCCAGGTTGACTGCTCCGCATTCCATTGCCAGGCGCGTCATTTCGCGGATCACAGACTCGGTGAAGCGCGAGGTGCGCTGGCTACGGAATCGCGGCCGTCGGTTTTGGATCTGGACGGGCCGAACGAGGCTTTTCTCTGCCGATGGGGTCATAAGAAGAGGCTACCACCGTGCCCGCACAAAAAGCCCTTGACTCTGGAATCGGTTCCAGGGTTCATACTGGTCCTGTAACGTGACACAAAAGTCGCATCTC
>JBGPSX010000056.1:0-13066 GCA_041490325.1 Bryobacteraceae bacterium
ATCAACTACTTCGTGCTCGGCGATCAGGTTGTCATGACGCCGTTCTTCGCGGGTTCAGAGCCGGTTGTCGCCACATCCGGCAAGTACAAAGGCACCACAATTCTTCAAGACGAGCAGAACCAGGGTTTTGCCATGCTGCAGGCGCTCACCGAACCGCAGCGCAAGCAAGCCGTTCTCGATTTTTCAAAAACTGGCAACAACAATCTGACCGAAGCGTTCAAGGACAACGTGGTTCTCGACTACGCGGGCACCCGCGTTTCCCAGTTTTCCCCCAAGCAGCGCAAGCAACTGGTCGAACTGATTCATCTATACGTCGGCAACATGGACGACGGCCACGCCAAAGTGAAAATGGCGGAAGTGGAGCGCCATCTCGACAACACCTGGTTCGCCTGGATCGGCGGGACCGCCCCGGACAGCGTTTTCTACTACCGGATTCACAGCCCCGTAATCCTGATCGAGTTCGATCATCAGCGCCCGGCGAATTTGGCGAAATTCGCGACTGACGCGAACCAGCCTACTCGGCAGCACGTTCACGTCGTGGTCCGCACGCCCAATGGCAACGACTACGGTAAAGATTTACTGCGCCAGCACTATCTGCTGCATCCTCACACTTCGTAACGTGGCGCACGCACTCGTGCGTGCCGCGTTCACACTCGTGTGAACGCCACAGTTCCGGGCAGAAGATGCCGCAACCTACGACCCGGCCCCCGCGGCCTGTGCAGCCTTCGTAATCTCCTTCACCCGCTGATCGATGTGATCCTTCATCTTGAGCAGCGGCACACCCTCAGTCCACCACTTCGGCGGCTGCCGATCCAGCAACTGATAATCAAAGAACTCCTTCATCCGCACAGTGTAGTCCTTCATGTTCTCCGGCTTCCGCAGCCCATGATTTTCGCCCTTGTACTGCAACATGACCACCGGCTTGCCCAGCCTGCGCAGCGTGTTGAAATACTCAATGCCCTGCGTCCAGTCCACCGCGCCATCCTTGTCGTTGTGGAGCATGAGCAGCGGCGTCGACACATTCTTGGCATGATACACCGGCGAATTTCGCTGGTACGCTTCCAGATTTTCCCACGGCCCACCCAGGAAGCGGCCCTGGCTGCTCTCGAAAATCGGCTGATTCGCGGAGCCCGTGTTCCAGTAAACCGCGTTGTACATCGCGACCATGTCGGTCAAAGGCGCGCCCGCGATCGCCACACGAAACGCATTGGTCTGCGTGACTAGAAACGCAGTCTGATATCCGCCCCAGGAGTGCCCGTGCAGCGCCACCAGCTTCGGATTCACGACGCCCGTCGCGATAGCCGCCTTCAACGCCGGCAGCACGCACCACACCGCCGACATGCCGGGATCATTCACGCGATAGACGATATCGGGAGTCAGAACCGCGTAGCCGTTGCTGGTGTACGCAGCGATGTTGAATCCGTTGAACGTCGGATGCGCATAATTGTTGGCGCTCTGCGACAGCTTTTCGTAAATGTAGACGATGGTCGCGTAGCTCTTGCCCGGTTCGTAATTCGCCGGAAGATACAGCGCGCCCTGCAGCTTGTCGCCTTTGTCGCTCGAATAGTCAATGACCTTCACGCCCTTCGACCACAAGAAATTCTTCTGCTGCGGATTTGCATCGGTCACTTTCTGGCCACCTTCCAGCGACGCCTTCGCGACATAGAAATTCGGAAAGTCCTGCGTTGTTTCCCGCGTGTAAACGTAAACGTCGGCCTTCTTGGCTTTGAGCAAGGTCGAGTAAGCCGCATCGTCCCAATGCAGCATCCGAACGCTCGCTTTTCCCGGTTCGATTACGCCGATCCCGCCTTTCTTCGTCCATTCGCCGTAAACACCGACATACATCGGTTGAGAAAGATCGATGCCCTTCTCGTCCGCATCGAGTTGGAATCGCGTCCTGTAGCGGATCTTCTCGCGCTTTCCGTTGACGGTCAGATTCACGCCCGCGCCACCGTGGACGGGCGCCTTCCAGATGTCCCATCCATCCGACAGCAGCACAGCGCTCGAATCCTTCGCCCAGCCGATCGGCCGCGTAGGCGGCTTGCTCACGTTGTGATCGTCTTCGGTGTTGTAGAAAACCGAATCCAGTTTTTCGGTGATGTTGTAGGAGCGCCCGGTTCCCAGGTCGAATGTATAGAACGCGCCGTCATCGTAGTAAAGCAAATGAGTTCCATCCGGCGAGGCGGTCATCACCCAACGTCCCTTCTTCAACGCCAGCTTGCGCTCGCCCGTTACCGGATTCACGGCGTACAGATCTTCGAAGCGCTTTCCATCCAGATTGCCCTCCAGCTCGTACTCGCGAACGTCGGTGCCAACGCCATACCTGGATTCAGGCGAAAGCGACACCTGGCGCAGAGCTTCGTCCGCCAGCCGAAGGAACTTGCGATCGGAAGGCCGATAAACACACAGGTAACTGAAATTCTGATCCGCTTTTTCCTGGACCTGTTGCATCGGTTGCGAACGCTTGTCTTTCCAATGCCAGATGACCATGTCGGGCTTATCCGGCTCATCGTCCGTCTTCGCGGCGGCGCCAGTCTTACCTTCTTCTGGTGCTTCCGCGTCCTTTCCAACCTTGGGCTTCATCTCGTGAATGCCGAATGTCACAGCCGAGAGGTCCGCCTTCCAAGCTGGGTTGCGATTCGGACTAACCGTCATCCCTTCTGGAAATCCAGCTTCTTTGGACGGATCGAACACGATTTTCTCGGGAGCCCCCACGTTCGAAAAACCTTTGAACGCCACAACGCTGTAGAGCTTGTCTTCCCAAGCCTTGTTCTCGACGCCGCGCACGGTGGCCAGGCCGTCGCCTTTCTCAGTCCAGGCGAGTCCTTTGTAAACGGCTTTGCCGTTGTCGAGCGACAGCACCACCCCGTTGCTCATGTTGCGCAGCCCGACGCCGTTGCTGATCTTGTCCTGCGCGTCGACGATCCACGCCAGCCAGTCGCCCCGCTTGTCGAAAGCGAACTCAGACACGTTGCCGATATTCATTTCGCTCGCGGTAGCCAATTCATAGAGGATGAGATCGGAGCCAGCGGGCTTGTTGTCATCTTTTTCCGGAGCATTTGCGGGCGTGCCGCCAGGCGCAGGCGCGGCCACAGGTGGATATCGATGCAGCGCGATCGCCGCCGGCCGCTCACCTGAAAATGCGAACTTCCGAATCCGGTCGAATTCTGTCTTCTGGCCCGTGGCGAGGTCCACAAGAGCGAGCTTGCTCTGGATCGGCTTCTTCAGTTTCTTCAGCGCCTTGGCTTCCTTCGCGTTTGGATAAATGAGAAACGCCGCCCATTTCGAGTCTTCCGACAACGCCACATCGCGCGGAGGCGGAGGTGGCGGCCCGAAAGGCAGTTCCAGGCGCGGCTGTTCGCCGATCGGAAATCGCCGCTCAGTCCCGTCCTTGAGATTCCGCAGGACCACCTCGGAGTTGCCTTCGTTGGGCGCGAGTTTGTACGCCAGCCACTGGCCGTCCGCCGAAATTTGCGGTGCTACGATGCGCTTCCAGGCGAGGATATCCGCGAGCTGGATCGGCCGCGGGCTGGTGCTCTCGGTTGCCGCGCCGAGCAGCGCCATCGCCGCCACCAAGACGAAAAAGACTCGATGTTTCATGAGGGGATCGTACCACTTTGGCCGATTCCCTAGTGTCGCGGAGGGCGCGCGCTGAGTGGCATCTCACGAATGCTGGCTGCCTCAAACTTGGCGCCTGGTTTCAGCGCGCCGTTGTCCGCCATTCGATCCCAACCCGAGTTCGCGATGAAATAGAACTTGCTGCCAACCACCACGCCGTGGGTCGGCTGCCCGAGCCCATCCCAGTTCGCCTCCACTGTCTCCCAATACAGAATCTTCGTCAGCGACGGATCCAGCGACATCCGAATCACTCGCGCCGGCGTAGTCCCATTCTGTATCGCAATCAGCGTTCGGCCAGTCAGATAAAGGCCGTCGATGCCGCCCAGTGACAACTCCCGGCGATGTTCGAGCAACTTCACCTGCTTGCTCTCGAGATCCACGACGCTGATCCCGCGCGAGTAATCCGGCACGAACAGTTTGCGTTCGTCCGAACTGAGCGCCGGCGTCTGCGGCGATCGAAAGGTTCCTTTTTCGATCAAGACCTCCAGCACTTCGCGTTCATGGCGCACGCAGTAAACCGAACCGAATCCATCCGAAACGTAGACATCGCCTGAGGAGCCCACCGTCATGTCGCCCAACGCGTGTTTAGCATCCTTCGGCAGATCATAGCGCTTGATCAGCGCGCCGGTGTCAAGAGAATACTTGAGCAGCGCCGAGCGTCCCTCGTCAGCGCTTTTGAATCCGATCACCTCCGGCATCGCGGCCGTCGACGCCCATAGCCAGCGCAGTTTTGTATCTACGCCCAGCGCCATGATTCCCCACTCGCTCTGTTCTTCCGGAACAAATTCGGCGATCTTTCCTTTGTGAATCGCGAAGATCTTCCGATGGCGAACGCTGCTGACAAAAAATCGGTCGCTGACGCGATCGTAGGTGATGTCTTCGGCGATCAGATCTCCCACGGGAAGGGTCTGGAACGCTGTGCTCACGGAGACGCCTTGCCGGGCCGTTCGCAGTCGCGCGAGAATCGCCGGAAACTCGCCCGTCTCTCGAAGCGACGCCAGTTCGTTGTCAGATGCCGGGTCGGCGAAGGTCAGCCCTGACTTGGAGTAAAGCGACAGCCATGCCACCGCCGCATGACGGTTACCCAGCGCGGCCTCCACTTTCGCCAGCCGGTATACGATGTCCGCGCGGCCATCCAACAGCTCATAAATGCGCTGCAAGTGTTTGCGGCACTCGGCATAGTCTTTGACGACGCACACCTTGTTCGCAGCCGCCGATTCTGCCGCGTATTCTTCTATCCAGGTTGCGCCGAAGCATGACGCCGCCAGGACCAAGAATGCTACGACGCAAGGTATCGAAGAAAGAGACCGCAAGAGATCCTCTGGTCTCATTCTACGTGGCGCACGCACTCTTGCGTGCCGCGTTCACACTCGTGTGAACGCCGTGTGCTTAGATAAACGCCAGCTTCTGCTGCGTCGTAAAATTCGGCAAATTAGGAAACACCGCCGGCAGGCTCGCATCCGGCACTCCGAACCACGACGCCATGGTGGCCGCGTATTGATCCAGCGACGTGCTCGGCGCCCACACGCCGGGATTGCTGACGTCGTCCGGCCCTTGCAGCGTCAGGTCCGGGAATTTCCCGTACGCGTCGCCGCCCTTTACCGGAGCGCCGATCACAAAGTGATGGCTACCCCAGGCGTGATCGGACCCGTTCTTGCCGCTGGGCTGTCCCGTGCGGCCAAACTCCGATTCAGTGAACGTGATCACGTTCTGCTCCACACCCAACTCACCCAGCGCCTTCTGGATGCTCCGATTCCGCCGTCCAGTTGCTGCATCAGCGGGTCCGGATCCCGTACCAGACCGGCGTGAGTATCGAAGCCGCCCATGCTCGCAAAGAGAATCTGGCGATCCATCCCCAACGCGCCGCGCACCTGGATAATCTTGGCCACTTGAGCGAGCTGCTGGCCGATCCCAGTGTTCGGAAATACCGTGGCTAGCGGAGTTCCGATTTCATCGCATTCGCCAGCACGCCGCTGGTCGAAGCGACCCTGCACCACTGCCAACAGTAGAAATGTGATCGTAAGAAAAATGCGATTCGTGCGCTTCACCGGCTGCCCTCCCCGTCCTTGCTCCACGCGCCTCGGCAAGCCGGCTTGCAGTGCTCGCTCGAGGTCTTGAGTTGGCAGAATAACCCGCTACGAAACGCGCACCAATTAGAGAAAAGCCGAGAATAGAACCAGGATTCTCCTAGTACCAGCCTCGATGCCACCTACTTAAGCTATGGTTCTTCTGGGCCTTACGGAGATTTTAGGATTTGAGTGGACGGTGGGTCAACTGCTGCTCAGCGCGCTCATCATCTGCTCCAGCTTCTGGCAAAACACCCGGCTATCGGCCCCGGAGCGCTGATACACGAGCCCGGCGGTGGCCTGCAATTGCAGCCGTATGAGTCTTCCATCGGAGTTGACGGTATATTCGCCGCTGAGATGTCGCGCTGTGTTGGAGGAAAGATTGAGCGCCTTCTCTTGCTGCTGATCCAGCATGACAGCGTACACGCCTTCGCTCAGGTATTCGAACACCGCCGTTCTCCCGAAGAAAGCGCGCATTCGGTCATCCACCAGTTCGAGCAGTTTTTCGAACACCGCCGGAGAAAGCTGTGCCGCCAGCCGTGGTAAATTGCGAACCGCCACAACCAGCACGCCAAATGGATTGCCGGTGCGAAGCAGTTCCGCGATTCGTGGAGACGGTTCGAATTCAGTCTTCGCCGGCGCGGCAGTCTCCTCCCGCCGTGGTTTAGCAGGCTCTTCGTGGTCGCTATTCTCCGCCGGAGATTGGCGTACTTCCTCCACCTTCCTATGCAGTAAGCGGATTTCATCCCGAAGCTGCAGGATCACAACCTGATTCGCGCGCTGCATCCGCTCGCAGTTCTCGAGAACTTTGGAACTCAGGTTCCGGGCGCCGCTGCGAATCTTCGGCAGGTCTTCGCAATCGACCAGTTTTTCGAATCCCTTGAGATCCGTCTTCAGGCTTTCTTCGTAGTCCGCGCTGTTGCCGGACACGCTCTCGGCCAGACCCTGCACGGCCGCCTCGGCGCCTGCGATTTCCTCGCGGAGTTTTTGGATCTGCGCTTCTGCCGCGCGCTGAAAGCTGCGCACCTGTTCTTGAAATACCGTCTGGATCGCTTGAAAGTCTTCGGGACTTTGAGCTTCTTGCGCCTGTTCCCGGAGACGCTGCATGTGTTGCCGCAACTTCGCTACTAAGGAGGCATCCAGATCCACGGCATATTCGCCCGAGAGACTTACCACTTTCGCCAAACATCCTTTGGCGGCGTGCTGAACTTCCTCCAGCCGATCTAGGTCAGTGGCTGTTTTGAAGATTGAGAGCATGGGGGGACTGCCCTTGTCATCGGCGGAATTCCAGCCAAACTTCACCCGATCCTAACGAAAGGATGGGCTCGGCTCCAACAGCCTGATTCCGGGCAGAGACAGGATCTTGTGAACGTACCTCTGAGTCTCTGGAAAGGGAGGAACTTCCCCGTATTTGTCGACGTGGCCGGGGCCGGCGTTGTAAGCGCTTAGCGCCAGACGCAAGTCGCCTCCATAGCGCGCTAACAACTGGCTCAAATACTTCGCTCCGGCGCCGATACTCTGCTTGGGGTCCATCGGATCTGTTACGCCCAGCGTCTGCGCGGTCGCAGGCATGAGCTGCATCAATCCCAGCGCGCCTTTCGGCGACACCGCGCAGGGCACGTAGGCGGATTCTGTCGCCACCACTGCGTGCAGCAGATTGGCGGAAAGGCTCTGCTCTTCGGCGGCGTTTTCGATAAGAGGATTCAGACTCGCAGGCGTGATGGCAGCGCAACCGCCGGTCCTCGTAGGCCACCAATGTAAGCTGGCGGACGGGAACGTCAGTCGCGGAACTCGCACTGGCGCGACGGCACGGTCGAAGGATTCCATAACACGATGCGTGCGCAATTGCAGCGTCACCGATTGTCGCTGAAGATTGAGCGAATCCGCCATCGCCGCTCTGGCTCGCTCGGCCGACTCCCGCGCCGAAAACGGAATGGTCTGCGCCAGCGCCACTCCGGATAGTACAGCCGGCAACCATGCCAACCGGCTAGACCACATACTGTTCTCCGCCTGACCCGCGGAGTGAAACCACGCCCTGCTGTTCCAACTGACGGATCGCGGCGATGACTTGCTGCTGAGCGCCCTCAACATCCTTGATCTTCACCGGACCCAGCGCATCCAGGTCCTCGAGCAACATTTCACGCGCGCGGCTGGACATCTTCTTGGTGAAGTGCTGTTTGATCTGGTCGTTGGTTCCTTTCAGCGCCATCACCATTGTCTTGCGCTCCACGCGGCCGGTCACTTCCACCATCGCAGCGTCGTCCAGACTGAGGATGTCATCGAACACGAACATCAGATTGCGAATGGATTCCGCCAGAGCCGGATTCGAGGTATCGATGCCCACCAGAATCTCCTGGCTGGTGTCTGAATCCAGACGATTGCACAATTCCGCCAATGCCCGCACGCCGCCGTATGCTTCCCGATTGAGGCTCGCCACGGTTCGTAGCTTTTCGCTGATTACCGTCGCCACCTTGCCCACCACTTCCGGCGCGATCTGATCCAGACTCGCCATTCGGACGGCAACGTCGGTTCGAATCGCCTGAGGCAGTGCCGCCAGAACAGAAGCGGCTTGCGCCGGCACCAGATGCGAGAGGATCAGCGCGATGGTTTGCGGATGCTCGGCCTGCAGGTAGCGGGCTAGCTGCTGCGGATCTGAGCGCTGCAATGATTCCATCCCCCCAGGATCTCCACCCGAGCGTACGATCTGAGAGATCAGGTTTTGCGCTTCTTCCATGCCCAACGCCTTGCTCAGCAGCTTTTCGGCGTAGGCGGGTCCGCCGTGCTTGGCAATCCGGAAGGCCGCCGCCATCTGATAAAACTCGCGTAGCACAGACTCGCTTTGATCGGCCCCGATCGCGCCCAGCCGCGTTATCTCAGAAGACAGTTTCCGGACTTCAGCCGGAGGCAGGTGACGCATCATTTCCGCGCCGGTCTCTTCCCCCAGAATGATTAACAGGATGGCCGCCTTCTTCGTGGCGGGAAGATTTTCTGCAAGCGTCATGGCGGTGCTCAACGCGCCTCGCCTTCCAGCGGAGCTTGATTCTCCCTCGATTGGAACATTGCCAGATATAGTTCCGACGCCACTGCTTCCTCTTCTTTTTGGGATTCGCGCGCCCACTCACCCCGGCGCCGCTGCTGCAGCTCTTCGATCAGCCGCACGCGCCGATGGCACGCCAGCACCCGCTGCCGTTGCTCCACCATGCGCGACTGCAGCCGCGCGCGAGCAGGTTGCAACCGGGCCAGCTCTTCGCGGATCAACCCCACGTAGGCCGCCAGACTCTCCAGATCGCGGCCCAATACCAGCTCCCGGTCCTGCACTTGCCGCCGTTCTTCACGCTCTCGCTCGGCCAGCGACTCAGCCATGCGTTCGAGATTTCGGATTTCACCAACCATCCGCTGCAACGCGGCCTCTTCCACCGAAAGGGTCTGCCGATACCAATCCGCCGCCCGCCGAAGCGGAAACACAAATTTTTTCATTTTGTTTCTTTTCTTCGGCAACTTAGAGTCCAAACTATATGGCATACCGCGTGCACTCCGGCCTGCGGAAAAACCATTCATGCCATTAGCAGCGGAGCCGAACGAGTCGAACGGAAGCAGCGAAATCGACCCCCAACCTACCCCGAACATCAGCCCGGAAAGCCTGATTCCCTTCGATTTCCGTCGTACCGATCGGATTTCCAGGTCGCAATTGCAGGCCCTTCAGGCTCTCCACGAGATCTTCACCCGGAACTTGGGCGCCAATCTCTCGGGCTACCTGGGCGCCGACATCACGGCGCAGGTAACCAACGTTCAGCAGCTTTCTTTCAAGGAGTTCCGAGAAGGATTGCCGTCCCCGCGCTACGTCGTAAGTCTCGGTTTGAGGCCCTTTCAAGGCTACGGAGTGCTGGATATTGGCCCTTCCCTAATGTTCCCCATTCTGGAGATCGTGATGGGTGGCAGCGGCCAGTCCATGCCGGAGGCCGGGCGCGAAATCACCGAAGTCGAATTGACGCTGCTCGATAGCCTGTTGAAGCTGATTTTGCACGACTTAAGGTCTGTCTGGAAGACCGTCGACGACATAGAGTTTTCCATCGCCGCGGTGGACACCGTCCCCACCTCGCTACGGCTGCTCGCACCCCAGGAGGCGGTCGTCGTGATTGGCATGGAAGTACGGATCGGCGCGACGGCGGGTGACATGAATTTTGCCATTCCAAGCGCCGTGGTGAAGGCTCTACGCCAAAAACTTGACTTGGCCAGCCGTCTCGAGCACAAGAATCCCGCCAGCGGGTGGGAGGCGAAAATTCTCCAGCGCCTGCTGCCAGGCCGATGCGCGCTCCAGGCCACCCTGTCCGGCGCCCGGCTCAGTTTGCGAAACTTGGCGTTCATGGAACCTGGAGACGTCCTGTCGCTCCACTACCCGGTCGCCGAGCCCTTGAACCTGGTCGTCAATGGAGTGGAGAAATACCAGGGCCGGATCGTCGCCAGACAAGGCCAACGGGCCTTTGTTGTGGATAGCCTGTATGAACGTGAACTCCACCTTTAATTCCCTGAAGTCGTGACGATATATTGAGCCGAAGCATGTCTAGTCGTACGCCAGACCTCGCCATCGCCGCCCCGGAGTTCCCCCAAGTCTCCGAAGAACTCTACCTGGCCCTGCTGCATTCGCTCACCGAGGGAATGTGCCTGATCGACCGAAAAGGCGTGATCCGGTTTTGGAATCGCGCCGCGGAAGAACTGAGTGGCTATACGCCCTCGGAAGCTTTGGCTGCCCGGCGCCTGGACGACGTACTTTCCTATTGCGATCAGGCTGGACAGTTGGTTCCGGCGCTGGCTCTCGAAACGCTGGTCGACGGACACGAGCGAACCGGACGGCTATTTCTGCGCCATAAAGAGGGCCACCGCTTGCCCGTGCGCACGCGCAGCATTACTGTCCGTTCGTCCACCGGGGAACTGCTGGGCGCCATGGATCTTTTTGAAATAGTGGATCGCTTGACCCCGCGCCAGCCTGCTCCCGACTGCCTCCCCGAACAACCCGGAGACTGCGATGTAGTGGAAACGCCCGAGTTCTTGGCAGCGCATCTGAAACAGAGGTTGGAGCAAGTGCGGCATCCGGGCCGTCCGAGCGGCGTCCTGCTGATCGACGTCGATCGTTTGGCGGACCAGGCCCAGCGATTCGGAAGAGAAGCGGGTGACCGGCTGCTCTCCACGGTCATAAGAACCACGGCCATGTGCCTGCGCGACGAGGACGTTTGCGGGTATTGGAACGACGACGCGATTCTGGTAGTCCTCTACGTGGCCAACGAAGACGCTCTTTGCCAAGTCGCCGAGCGCCTGCGAGCCCTGATTCAGGCTTCGGCCATTCGATGGTGGGGTGAGAGCCTGAGCGTGACCGTCACCATCGGCGCCACCATGCTGAATGCCGACGATTCAATCACCAGCGTCGCGAACCGCGTGGAAGCCAGCGCAGCCGAAGGCGTAGCCGCCGGCGGCGACCGCGTAGTCCTGTCTTAACCGCAGTTAATTGGGGACAGTACACTCAATCCCCGATTTCCTCCGAAGCCCGACTCATTCTAAACAACTTATTCCTCCTCCAGAAAATTGGGAATTGAGTGTACTGTCCCCAATTACCCCAATTACCGTCCGGATCATTCGGAAATTGAAACCAGAAGACCTGGATGCCCTCTTGAACGGCGAATCAGGCGAACGCATCTAGCGCCTATTTCACGCCCTTCCCATCCATTCTCCGAACCAGTATCGTGATCCGCCGATTTGACGGATCGTCCGGCGCCTCCGGCTTCCTCAGTTGCTGATCCGCATACCCTCGCACTTGGACCACCTGATCCAACCGCAGCCCATGCGCGTGCATGAGCCGCCGCGCGGCGTTGGCTCGATCCGACGACAGCTCCCAATTGGAATAATCTCTTTTCTCGAAGGGCCGCGAATCCGTGTGGCCTTCAATCACCACCAGATTGGGCAGCTTACCGATCTGCTCGGCCAACCGGGAGAACAGTTCCGCTCCGAGCGGAGAAGGCGATGTACTTCCGCTATCAAAGAATACTCCGTTAGCCGACTCCAGCAGCTCGATTCGCAGGCCCTCCTCGGTCACGGTCATGTTCAGATAATCTTTCAACCTCTGAAAATCCTTGACTTCCTTGGCCATCGCCTTTTCGATCTGTTCTTTCATGTCCTTCAGATCCTCGGGCTTAATCTGCATCGCCTCGCCATCGCTGGATCGCGTCGTCCCAACCTGATGCCCGGATCCCTTGGGATCGGCAAAATACCCGCCCACCGCCTTCTTAACCTTCTCGCTCGAACTGAGCAGCCACAGCACGATGAACAGCGCCATCATGGCCGTCACAAAATCTGCGTAGGCTACTTTCCAGGCGCCTCCATGATGACCCCCGTGCTTCTTCATTTTCTTGATGATGATGATCGGCTCGGGGGCGTGAGCCGGCTTTCGCATGGCGGACATCGGCGGCTAGCCTTCCTTCTTCGAGCCGCGGCAAGTGGATTCGAGTTCCTTGAAATTCGGACGTGTATCCGAGGGTATGGAGCGCCGTGCAAATTCCACCGCCAGAATCGGCGAGCTGCCTTGCAGGAACGAAAGCATTCCTTGACGCAGGCACTGATAGTATTGCGTCCGGCCGTCGTTGATCTTAGACATCTTGGATGAGATTGGCCCTACCAGGCCATAGCACAGCAAAATGCCGAGAAAGGTTCCCACCAGCGCTGCCGCCACCTTGTGCCCGATCTCTTCAGGCGGCCCGCCCAACGAACTCATAGTGACCACCACTCCCAAGACCGCCGCGACGATGCCCAAGCCCGGCAAACTGTCGCTTAACGAGCTCAACGCCGTCACGGGCGCCTCGTGCTCGTGCTCCACCGACTCGAGATCAATCTCCATCAAGTGATCCAACTGGTGATGGCTGGTTGCGCCCGCGGAGTACGTGCGAATCGTGTCGCACAGAAATTCAAGCGCCCCGTGGTCCTTCAGAAAATTTGGATACTTCGTCAGCACCGGGCTCTTCTCCGGGTTGTCGACCTCGGCTTCGATGGCCTGCACGCCAACCTTGGTGATGTGGCTGAAGAACTCGTACATCATCTTCAGCGTGTCGAGAAAACGGGCCTTGTTATACGGCGACCCTTTGACCGAGGCAAGAATACCACCAATAATACGCTTCAGCACAGCGGGCGGATTCGCCACCAATGCGGTTCCAAGTGCGGCGCCGCCGATAGTGACCAGTTCCGCCGGCTGCATCAGCACCATCAGGTTTCCCTTTTCCAAAAGGTACCCCGCGATGATCGAGCCGAAGACTACCACGACTCCTGCGATTACCAACATCGGTGAGCTACCTCGATAGGACAGATTCTGGTGGACATATGCCTCACCCCGACTATCGTCA
>JBGPSX010000057.1:0-13014 GCA_041490325.1 Bryobacteraceae bacterium
ACCTGGAAAGAATTGAGAACACCCGACCCGGTAGGCGTGCACATTCTGAGTGTCGCGATGACGCAGGATGGACTGTCCTACGCCTATTCGTTCCAGCGCGACATCACGACGCTGTTCGTGGTCAACGGCCTCAAGTAATTTCATCGATGTGAAATTACAAGCAAGGCAGGGGCGCGTTTGACCACGCATTCGAGCGCGCGTTTCAGATTTTCCGGATCCAGCGCGGCGAAGCTTTCATCCAGCACGATGACGCCGGCGTTCTGCAGCAACGCTCGCGCGATGTAGAGGCGGCTGCGCTCTCCATGTGATAACTGCCAGCCGGTTTCGCCGACCATCTGGAGCATGCCTGCGGGCATGCGGTCGAGCAAGTCGCCGAGGCCGAGTTCGCGGCAGATTTCTTCGGCTTCCGGGAGGTCGTCGGGACCTAGCGCTTGCTGGCGGCCCATCAGGAGATTGAAGGCGAACGTTTCCGCGAGAACGTGATTCTCGTGAAACTGCGGTGACGCGGCGATATGTTGACGCCAGGCGTCGGCGCCGAGGGCGCGGCGATCGAGGCCGTTGATCAGTAGCTGGCCGGAGGTTGGTTCGCGGAGGCCGACTAGTAGGGAAACCAGTGTGGATTTTCCAGCGCCGGATGCGCCTTCCAGGACGTAGCGGTCGCCGGGGGAGATTCTTAGGGTGGCGCCGTTTAGCACGGGCGCCGATTGGGTGGGGTAGCGGAAGGAAAGATTCTTAGTAGTTAGGACCGCTCCCTTTGGTCGCGGCTCGGCTAGGGGCGTTTGTAGAGTATAGGGAGGTTGTGGAGTATGAGGCGTTTGTGGAGTATGGGGCGTTTGTGGAGTATGGGGCGTTTGTGGAGTATGGGGCGTTTGTGGAGTATGAGGCGTTTGTGGAGTATGAGGCGTGAGTGGAAAATGAGTTGTGAGTGGATTATGAGGCGGGACGGGAATGGGCGATTGCGCATTCTGAGCCGTGACCAAAGGGAGCGGTTTTGCGGCATTGAACAAGACCGTGACGCGCTGCCAGACTACGGCGGCGCCGGCTAGCTGCCAGGTTCCGGTCGCTAACCGGCGTAGGGCGCGATAGGACAAGAGCATTCCGCCGATTGCTATGGCGATTCGGGCCGTGGATACGGGACCTTGCGCGAAGGCGGGTATGAGGCCGAGCAATCCCAGGATCAGCCAGCCGCGTGGAATAACGGCTAGCAACGTGGTGGTGGAATTGTCCATCTGCTTCGAGGACTTGAGATATTTTTCCAGCGCTTCGTCTTCGCCCTCGTGCCATCGATCCGGTGAGAGCTGTGCCAGGCGGGTGCGGTGGCCGACCATACTCTCGACCAGGTCGTGCGTCATGTCGAGGCGGACGTCGGTCCAGGCGCGATTGCGTCCGAAATATTGCCACGCCAGTAAGCCTGTCACGATCAGCCAAAAGGATAAGAGTAGAGAATGCAGAATTCCGCCTGCGCCGGCGGCGAGAACAAACAGTGAAACGAAGAGCTCGATCAGTGCGACTAGAGCTAGAAACCCGCCACTCAGGGCGAGCGCTTCGACGGCTTCGGATTCGAGCACGCGTCCGAGCAATTGTCCGGCGCCCTGGTGACGGAGGCTGTCCGGATCGAGGCGCAACGCACCGAGGAAGAGACGCTGTTTCAGGCGCGCGCCAGCGCCGATCGCTACCAGGCCTTGCAACCATGTAATCAGCACGCGCAACGGAACCAGGGTGAACAACAGCAGCGCCCACAGCAGCAGCCAACTGTGGTCGCTGTGGCGATTCAGCACATTGCTTCCGACCACCCACCACGCCAGAATCCACAGCACGTATTGGATTGCGTGCGCGCCGGCGAGCAGCGAGAGACGCTGCGGCACATGCGCTTGTTTCAGTTGTTGCCAGAAACTGGCGGAGGGCGGGAGCCGGAGAAGCCAGATGCCGCGGATTCGTTTGGTGCTGAAACGCTCGCGCAGGATGGCGGCGCGGGCCTTCTCCTGTTTCGACGGCGGGACACCGGCGCGATCCAGAAGCTGTTGGGTCTCGGCGGCGCCTTTGGCTTCGAAATCCGCGCAGAGCAGCGAGCGGATTGCGGACGGGATGATGCGGACTCGCTTGCCCGCAGGAGTCACGGCGGTAGTTCCGCTGAGCAGGGCGATGAAGTGCGGACCGTCGGAGCTGGGGACTTCGATGATCGCCGGGCCCATCTTGCGAATCTGATCCTCGAAGTCTGCGTACGGGGTCTCCACGGATTGCGTTTCGAGACCGCTGCCAAGGGAAGCGATCGCATCCTCGAAGCGAGGCCAGAATAACGGATTCATCGCTCGGACAAAACTCCCTCGTGGAGATGCAGTCTGCGCCAATCGCCGCTGGTCCAGAGGCCTTCGCGGACCGAGTGCTCGGCTTCTAAGAGGGCGTGAAGGCGGGAGTCCGGGTCTTGCGCCAACGCGCTTGGATTACCGTCTTCGACAATTCGACCTTCCTCTATGACCAGAACCCGATCGAACGCTAGCGTTTCGGAGATATCGTGTGAGATTGCGAGTAACGTGGCGCCGTTCCAGAACTTGCGGGCGCGTTGCAGCAACAGGCGGCGCTGTTCGAAGTCGAGACCTCGAAACGGCTCGTCGAGTATGGCGAGCCGCACGTCCGGACGTAGCAATGCGCGGCCGAATCTTACGCGTTGCCCTTCTCCGCCGGAAACCAGCCCACCACCTTCTCCGAGCGGTGTCGCCATTCCATCGGGGAGCCGCTCGAGGACGCGGCGCAACTCGGCGGCGTCGATGGCTTCTTGGACTGGCACGCGCGGCTCAGCGATCAGTCCGTATTGCAGATTTTGAAGCAGAGGACGATTCCAAAGCTGCACGCCCGGATCAACCCAGGCAATGTTTGGGCGAAGGCGTTCGACCAGAGCTTCATCCAGCTCGAGCCCATCGACCAGAACGCGGCCCGTCGCGGTGCGATACCAACCCAGCAGGATGCCGACCAGGCTGGACTTCCCTGCCCCGGACGGACCGACGATGGCGATGTGTTCTCCGGCTTCGATTTTGACGTTGACCTCTTGAAGAATGGAGTGACCTGCAGCGATGACACTGACACTCTCAAATTGGATAGAGACCGCGGACGTGCGTGGTGCGAAGGTCGAGCTGGATTTTGACGCGGTTTGTTCGATAGCGCCGAGCGGCTCCAGCAAGCGCAGCGTGACGTTTCGGTAAGCAGGATATTGCCAGGCAATGAGCGCGATTTCCTGTCCAAGAGCGGGGAGATTGAGCGCCCAATAGACCAGCAGCAGTGTCGCGCCGGATTCACCCGTTCTTGACAGATGCGAAGCCAGTAGCCAGATCGCGAGGCCGAACCCTGCTAAGAACTGGACGGTCTCGAGTGAAACTACGGCGCGTTGCAGGTTGAGGCCGGCTCTCGCCCATTCGGCGAGCAAACTCTCGTGCTCGCGCCGCATGGCCGGTTGAGCGCCGTGGGTATGGATCGCGACCAGACCAAGCAATGCGTCGAGATAGAAGTGACTCAGGGCGCCGGCGTGAGTTCGAAGGCGCAGGTCGCGCTCCATCAGCAAGGGTTGGGAAAAGATTGGAATTGCGACAGCAGCGAACGCAGCGGCGAGAACGATGGGCGTGCTGGCCGGGTCGATCCAGATAATACCGGCAGTGGTGAAGACCACTTCGAAGATGTATCGCAACAGTTGGCCGCCGAGGTCGGGGAGCCGGCGGATCAAGTGAATGCTGTGGCTGCGCTCAGCCATGTCGGATTTCAACCGGCTTTGAAAATAGCGGTCGGAGAGGCGAGGGATTTTCCGCAGGAATGCAAGGCGTAAACGGGTTTCCAGCCTGCGGCCAAGGCGCAACAGGTCACGCGTGAGCGGTATCTCGAGCAGCAGAAGAACTGCAGAGAAAACAAGGACCGCAGCGAGCGCGTCGAGCCGTTGAAGGTCGAGCAAGCCCCGAAACAGAACGGCTTCGACGATGACTGCACCGCTGGCAATCGCGAGGGCGGCAATGATCATGGCTGGAGTGAAGATGCCATCCGCGCGCAACAGCCGCAGCAGCTCGTGACCGGGCTGGACGGCGGGTTGCCGCAATGCGGCGATCAGTTCGGGAGAAGTCGGACCTTTGCGCTGCGGTTGTACGCCGAGCGCGCGAACCAGGACCGCGCCGCGCAACATTACTTCCTCTTCGTCCGGCGTTGAGCGAACCGACCAATAGTGTTCTGGTATTGTTTCGTCATCTTCGATGAAGCTGCGGAGCACGCGAGAGGCTCCGAGGCCGCGATCGATTGCGCCGGAGCGAACAATGGAATCGACCATGCGCACTCCGGCGTCGACGGCTGCGATTTTCTTCCAACCGGGGTCGGACGTGGCGGAGAGCAGGAGGTCGCTTTTGCCAGCGTCGATTCCCAGATTCTCGAAACGGCGGCGAAGGCATCGGAGAAAATCGTCTGAAGCCGCGTATTCTCGCCAATCCGCGGCGTGCACGGCCATGCGGTGAACGTGCAAATCGGACAGGAAGCGCACGCGTTGAGTCCAGCGGCGGCCGGTGGCCGGGTCCATCAGTTGCACGAAAGGACCGTTGCGGCTCCATACGACGACGAAGTGCGTGATGCCGTTGGGAAGCAGTACGACGGCGATAGCGGGAAGGGCGCGAGCTTCATCGAGGAGCACGTGATCGACTGGCAGCATGATCTGCTCGACCTCAAGTCCCAGCTCGTTCGCGATTTCTTCGATGGTGTCGATGGAGGTGCCGTCGACATCGGTCTGGCAAGCCTCGCGAAGACGTCCGTAGTGAACATTGACGCCGAAACCTTCGAGCAGGCATTTGAGGGCGGCCGGTCCGCAATCCATGTTCGAGGTCTGGACAACCTCGGGCACGACCAACCGGGACTTCATCGATTCGCGCGACCGAGAGCGCGCATGAGCAGCGTGGCGGGTGAGACCTGGTCGGTGGCGACGCTGGCCTCGGCTTTGTGGGGATTTTGGATTCGGGATGGGCGGTTGGAGGTTAGAGAAAGGACGGCGTGTACCTGGTTGTCGCTCAGATCAGTGGCGATGGTCAGGACGCGGGCTTGGAGGACGGCGTCGTCGAGCGTTACGGTGGCTGGCTGCCCGGGGCGCATGTGTTCCAGGACTCTGGGTGGAAATGTCGCGATGGCGCGGCCGCGATCGAGGACGACTTTTTGCGTGGTTTCATAGCGCGGGATTTTTGCCGCGAACATCCACCAAGTCCAGCACGCGAGCAGAGCAGCGACCAGCAACAGCGCGACATTCGAAATGCGAAAAGTATCCGCATCTAGAGCGCGTATCGTTCGTGCGAACGCGATGGGGCCGTTCATGCGTTGGCAGGTTCCCGGCCGCTATCGGCTCGCGGCCTAGGTGTGCTCTTGCGATGCGCCACCTGGTTTCGATCAGGCCGTGGGCAGCGAGCTTTATCCATTAATAAGCTGGCAGGCTGGCTCACCCTAATTGAGTGTAGCGCGGGGGTGCAAGCTTTGTGTCAGCTCAGCGAGGTCAAGTGACTGATTCTGCTTGGTACGAAGGCTTGTGACTGGTGGCTCAAGGAGCGATCCAGACGGGCAAATCGATGGCGGCGGTTTGTGACGCCTCGACGTGAACGGTGGGGGCGCGGCTCAGCTCGATTAATTCGTCGTCGATTTCGTTTACATCGAAACTGGCGAGCACGCGGTAGTCGCCTGGAGGCAAGCTCTCGAAGTGAAAACGGCCTTGCGTGTCCGACAAAGTCTGACGAGGGCCGCTCAGGGACCGGCGTGCGGACTCGGCGACAGGCCAAAGGAAGACAGGCGCGCCGGTGACGGGCTTGCTATCGGCGATCACTGAACCGGCGACCTGGCCGGCGCGATCGGATAGCGTGATGCGGATGCGCGACGGGTAGCGAGGCTCGATGAAAACTTCAAACCAATCGGAGTCGTGCTCGATTTTCCAGCGCCGCCAAGTGTCGCCGCGCAGGTTGACGATGGACTCCACGTACTGGCCGGGTGGAGCGACGGCGCGCAATTCCCAGTGTCCGGGGGCGAGCTTGGTGCGCGGTCCTTTGATCTCGCGCTCGGTTTCTGTTTCGGAGAGATCCTGGCGGCGGCCGATCAGTTTGACGTTGGAATCGGATGGCGTGCTTGCGCCGGCGCGGCGCACTTCGATATCGACGAATGGCAACTGCAACACTTGTACATTTCCAGACGACGTGTTTTGATCGACGAACAATTCGAGGAAGCCGGATGCACTGCCATCCTGCGACAGGGCGAAGACTTCGTAGACACCGGGAGAGAGTCCTTCGAACTGATAGCCGCCGGGACAGGAGGTTTGGGCCCGGCTGCGGCCTGTTTCCGAGGACAGCGTGATCGCGATTGGTGCGGTTGTGGTATCGCAGGTGATGCCTCCGCCGAGACGGAATAATCGGCCGGGCTCGGGCCGGATGTCGGCGTCGGTTGTGTCGCTGTCCACGGTAACGCGGTGGGTGCGGGCTTCGCGTGCTTCCCGGGCTTCGGATCCGAAAATGGGAAGCCAGCCGGAGCCGTCGTCCAGCGTGGCGGCAGCGGAGCGGATCCAGTATTTGCCGGGATCGAGGCCGTGGACGCGGTAGATGCCGCGATCATCCGATGTCGCGTTTCCAGCGGATCGCAGGGGGAGTCGCGCGCGGTAGGCGACGACGGAAATTCCTTCGGCGGGCACGCCGTTCTCATCCAGGACGCGGCCGGTGACGGCGCCTTTGTGATGCATTCTGAGGTCGGCGAATAGGCTGGAATCGGACTTGACCTCGATGGCTGTTCCGCGGCCGATGGGGAGGCGCTGGCCGTAGGCGATGGGAAAATATCCGGAACGCAGCGCGGTTAGTAGATAAAAGCCAGGAGCGATGGAGGGAAACGTGAACTGGCCGCTGATGCCGCTGCGAGTGGTGAACGATAGAGCCTTGATTCCATCGCCTTGTGGCACGAGGTCGAGGCGGATGACGGTTCGGGCGAGCGGGCGGCCGGAGAGATAGTCGAGGATGACGCCTTGGATGGTTCCGGCTTGTAGGGCGGCGGTGAGGGCTAACGCGACAAGCAGACGATGCATGCTGACTCTTGACTGCTTGACGGTGGAAGAGAACCAGACGTGGAAAGAAGTCTCGATATCTGGTGGCGGGTCAGTTTGAGAGTAAATGGGCCGTGGCACAGGGGCGGACACTGCGGCGTCAACGGAGGTGTTGGACTTGCCATATGTGAGCAATGGGCGTTAGACAACCAAGTCAGTTGCCGAAATAGCCATCCTAGCGTCTTGGGCCGTCGGCATCAGGTGCCCACAAAGAACTCATCAAACAAAAATCGAGGTCGAAGCACGACGCCTACTTTTGTGGCGGCGGAACTTGAACTTGTGGCGCCCCCTGGGACGGACTCGGAGGCCTAAAATAGTTCGACGCCCAACTTCCAATGACGGCACCCAAGAGTGCAGCGAATGCCTGAAGGACAAGCGGTTTATACCAATGCCGATGCTTCTGCGCTTCAAGTGCCCGTGAATGCAAATTGATGGCCGTGTCTATAAGCGTTTTGATGTCGGAGGCGGAAAGTGGCACACGGGAGATGCGTGCCTTCTAGGCTCCATCAAGTGCATCGAAGACCTCACTTGAGATCTCCTTGAGCGTGTCCACGTTATAGCGCTTAGGATACTGTCTGCGCCAGACCAAAGATGCTCGCTTCCGTTCGCCGTCGAGACGGAAGAACTCAGGATGCTCTTCGAATACGCGTTGCCATTGTATTGCCCTTCCTTTGTCAGCGTTGATGCGATCAGCCCAACCCTCAAAGTCCAACTTGTAGAACTTGTATGTGGCCATGGCCTGAATCGCGGCTATGACGTCACCTAACCGACCATCGTCGTTAAGGTATGGCGAATTCATGAAGCGATCCTAACACGGGTCTCGCGGCTACCTTCGACCAGTCGCCGCAACCGGAATTCAGGTTTTACAGAACCAACTGGAACTGTCCCGACCCACATAGTCGGGGAACAGGCGCTCACAAGAATGGCAGAAGTGAGAAGCGGAACGGAACAGAAATGCTAAGGACAGCATGCTTCTGCATTCCACGTGGTCGCGTACTCGGTGGCGCGGAGACGTCGCGCATCGTTGGCCAGAACTCCAGCGGCACTTTTAAGCTTGATCGATGCGGGCGGCGATTAGAGACTGCGGCGAGACGTTGGACGACGGGAGCGATGTTTCTGAATGATCCCGGCTAAGGCGCGCAGCGCCGCATTGGCTTCTCCTGAACTTGGGAAGGCCGCAGCTACATCGGGTTCCAGCACCACTACAGCGCTGCCAGCGGCGTACCTGGATGCGTACTTGTTGCGGGCGGCGCGACTGAAATCATACTCCGGAAGAATCTCGCCATCGGCTTGACCAGTGGTTTTGCTTTTGCTGAGTGGTCTCTTCATGATTCCTTCGCTTATTGCGAATCGCCTCGGCCCGTCTACGTACATGATTGCAAGCAAATGCCGGTGTTCGGAAGGCCGAGCAAGACGAACCGCGGCTCTGTAAAAAATAACCCGCTATACGACCTGGCTGTTGCTGAAAAAACCCGCTCCCTTTGGTCACGGCTCTGTTACCTATGTCCCCCGTCGGACATTACCCATGTCGCCGGTTGGACACAAGCGGCTGTAAATGCGTAGCGTGGATTTTGCGGGTCCCACTCGAACTTCAACGCTAACCTTCATTGTACTGGCGCGTCTAAAATCCGCGCAGCGCCGTGACCGGGGAGGAACCCAGATCACGGCAAAGAACAGGCTTTGGTTGCACTTAATTCATCTTGCGACCGATGGCCGATATCGCGAAGAAATCGGGGGAGATGGTGTTTTGCCGGAACTCTTTTCCACCATCCACAATCACGCCCTTGCTCACGATCTGAGCTTGGCCGGGAGGGCTGACGACTTGCGTTTCGGAGCAATCGGAATTCACCGTGTAGGTGCCCTTCCCTGGCCGGTCTGGGACAAGGCCCGCTATGGTTCCTTTCACATTGTCCACTTGTGTGAAGTTTCCTTTACCGTCAAAGATCTGGATGACGGTGCCAAGCACTTGCTCAAACTGACCGACAAAACCCGGCCCATTAGGCGACACGAATGGTGCGGGCCGGGTCCCGCCGATGGATAGGCCGTAGGCGCCATTTAGCGTTTCATTGCTACAGGGCTGGTCTGCCGTTTGAACACTTTCGCTGATCCCGACAAACACGGTGTCTGAATTGGACTGGATCATCCAAATCTTCTCTCCTCGAGGCGAGATGAATATGTCAAAGGCTGGGCCGTCAAACGCAATTTTGCCGGTGCAGCCTGCCTCGACGGTATAAGTTCCACCTCCGCCGGGCGGGGTCCGCGCAAGCACGCCATTGACGCTGCGCGTCGCCGCGGGCACGGTCAGTGTACCGTCTCCGTTGAAATTGATCACTTCAACAATGGCTTTCGGTTGCGCGACACCGGCGACGAGGTTGTACCCGCTCGCGGTGAACACATAGGTACCGCGCAGCGACTTCAAGGTGCAATCGTTGGCCGCCAGCGCGACGCCGGACATACCCAACGCCATTGCTGCGGCGATCAAACTTTGCCTCGTCAGGCTATTCATACGGCGCTCCTTAAGCTGTGGGGTTCGTTTCATAGTCTTCTCCTTTTTGAATGCTTCTTAGCCCTGTTGAAGGGCTTCCCCATTGAAGCCGGTTTGGGGGTAGGGCTCAATGGAACACCGGTCATTTGCGGATGCGAAGTCGCCTCATCGGGGAAACCATTGAAAATAGACTTGCTTGGCAAACTACCTCATCGCCGTGAAGTCTGCTAGGCTTGGGTGGACGCCAGACCAGTGGCGTCCAGGAATGGGCATGCAACCCAGACCAGCGCCGCGAATCAGCTTCGGACCATTTGAGTACGATGCTTCGTCCGGCGATTTGCGAAAGCACCAAACCAAGCTCCGCCTGACCGGCCAGCCCTTGCGAATTCTAGAGGTGTTGCTGGAACACCCCAATCAAGTAGTGAGCCGCGAAGAGCTCCAGCAGCGATTGTGGAAGGGTACAACTTTCGTCGATTTTGAACACGGGCTGAATGCCGCCATTAACAAGCTGCGCCAGACCTTGGGAGATTCGGCCGATCAGCCGCGCTATATTGAAACGCTTCCCGGCCGGGGCTATCGTTTTATTGGCGCGCTGAGCTACAGTTCTTCTCGACCGGTCCTCGAGATGGTGGCGGCGGTTTCGAGCGATCCGGCCGGTGACGAGGCTCCCGCGGCAATCGGGGCGGCTCCTCCGGTGAAGCGGCGGTTCTCGGCGTTTTCTCCGGTTTGGCGTGCGTCGGCCCTAGCGGGTCTTGCTCTCTTGGTTGTGACTGGGCTGCTGGTGTTATGGAGATTCGCCCGCTCGCATCCCTTGGCCCCGAATTCCAACGCGCAAGCTGTGCGATTCCGGGTCGCCATCCCGGAGGGAATGAAGCTCTCCGCAAGCCAGACTTTTTCGCTCTCTCCGGACGGGCGAACGCTGGTTTATCTTGCGAAGTCCGCCGACGGAGGGCCGTTTCTTCTGTGGGCCCAGTCCTTGGATTCGCTTGAGCCCCGGGTGCTGACGAATCCGAATACGGGCTCCGATGCGCCAGTATTCTGGTCCCCCGACAGCAAGTTTGCGGCCTTCTACAGCGAAGAAAAGCTCAAGAAGATCGATTTCAGCGGCAATCCTGCGCAAGTGATTGGGCCGGTTCCCGGCATCGTTTTGGGCGGCTCCTGGAACCGGGAGGGGACCATTATCTTTGGTACGGAAACGAGCGGAATCCTGCGGGTGGAGGCCAAGGGAGGCGTACCGGTGGCGGTGACCACCCGGGATCGGGCACGGGGCGAGCGAGTTCACGTATTCCCCTCCTTCCTTCCAGACGGACGGCATTTTCTGTACTCACGGCAATCCTCCGTCGTCGAAAACACCGGAGTGTTCATCGGCTCACTGGACACCAAGCCCGAGCAGCAGAGTCTTACAAGACTGATTGCGACGCCGTTCGCGCCCCAATTTGTGGCGTCGCAGGATGGCAACGGCGTGGTGCTGTTTCAACGCGAAACTACTTTGTGGGCGCAAGACTTCGACGCAAACCGGCTCCAACTCATGGGTGAGCCCAGGCGAGTGGCGGAACATGTTGGGAGCAGTCGAGCCTTCGGTTTTTCTGCTGCATCGAGGGGAGCGTTAGTCCACCGGAACGCGCTCACCGAAGTGGGGCAACTCACTTGGTTTGACCGCGACGGGCAGCGCCTGGCGGCGTTGGGGCACCCCTCAGATCTTTGGGACATATCCCCGCAAATCTCGCCGGATGGAACCCGTGTCGCCCTGACGAAATTTGAGGGAGCAAACGTTGATGTGTGGGTGCACGATCTGACTCGCGATGTAACCCAAAGAATAACGTTCGATCCGGCCATCGATCAACTTCCTATTTGGTCACCCGACGGGAAGCGGATTGCGTTCATCTCCTCCCGGGCGGGTCACTACGATTTGTATGTGATCGGCGCTAATGGGCAGGGCCGGGAGGAACTGCTTTACGCCTCGAGCGAAAACAAGATCCCCACCAGTTGGTCGGCGGACGGACGCTTCCTGCTCTACAACACCGAAGCCGGGAGTGCGAGCCCCGGCATCTGGGTGCTGCCGATTGAGGGAACCGGCGAACACAAGCCAATCCCTCTGCTAAGTACGGGCGCGAATGAGAGAGCTGGGGTATTCTCACCAGATTCCCGATGGATCGCTTACGTATCCAACGCGTCGGGCAAAGCGGAGGTGTACATCCAAGCATTCTCGCTTCCGCCGACCAGCTCTGAAGGCGGACCCAAGGTGTTGCTTTCGCGGGGCGGTGGGTTTACGCCACACTGGCGAGCGGATGGAAAAGAACTCTTCTACCGCACGCTGGACGGCACGTTAATGTCCGCGGCAGTGACGACGGTAGCCGCGTTGCATCCTGGCGTCCCGCAAAGTCTATTCCACTTGGGTGGGCCGTGTTGGGACGCGACAGGTGATGGCAATCGTTTTCTAGTCGGCCTCCCAGTCGATCAGGGGGTGCCGCCGTTTACAGTGGTGCTCAACTGGCAGGCCGAGTGGAAAAAATAAGGGTAATCCCTACCAACTTCGTTTGCGCGTAAGGTTCCGCCTCAGACCCCTGTTCTCGGCGATCCGGAAGTTGGCGCGCAGCTTCGCGGATTACTCCTGACGGTCACCATGATTTACAAGCGCCGCGACTCACACCGACTCGCTACCCGATATTTGCGGTCAGGCTAGCGCGGGAGGTTAATCGAACTCCCGGACTGGCGCTGACTGTGTGGGGCCGACGCGGCCGGTGGCGATGTCGGCTACGTAGTAGTTCTCGCCGCGCATGGGGCAACCGGCGAGGCGGCGCAGCATCGCGATCTGGCCAACATGCGTTAGTGCGTCGGCGATTGGGCCTTGGAACAGTTTTTCGGCCGGTGCATGCAATGCGTTGCCGGAGGCGAGGTAGGCGTCGAAGGCTTCGAGGGCGGCGAAAAAGCGGCCTAGCTCTTGCGGCCAAGGGAGTGGCGGCGCGTTGTGCCATTGCTGATTGCCTTGGGCCATCGATAACGCCCAATCCAGCAAGTCGCCGAGGTGCGCGAGTATCTGCGCGGGGGTTCGAGGTTTGTCGCCTATCGCAAAACCGGCAAATTCAGCGGGGGCATCGCGCAGGGCTTTCCCGCCGCGGTAGGCCAGGGTCGCGAGCGTGTGGCGAAGCAACTGGCGTGCGGAATCGGGGGACGGTGCTGGTGCGGCGGTGTTCATATCCAACCAGCTTACGCCACCGGGCGGACCCAGATTCGCTTGGCTGCCGAGCATCCCAACCGAATTGTTTTTCGATCCACGCGGAGCGTCAGGGTCTCGTCGTAGTTCTGTTCCAGCCAGTCGATGACGACGCCGGGGCGCAGGCGCGACTGCTCGAGAAATTCCATGAAGCGGCGATCGCGTTCGAAGACGCTGACCAGGACAACGCGGCCGGGAGAGCGGATTTCGTCTAACGTCATCCATCCGCGGCGGCGGCGA
>JBGPSX010000058.1:0-12959 GCA_041490325.1 Bryobacteraceae bacterium
GTCGTAGCCATGAATCACCTGTTGGACCACGGATGCCAGCTTCATCGGATCGGTTGTGGCGCGGATCACGATCGTCCCGCCGCCGTTGGGTTCTTGGGCATCCGGGAAATACACGTTGGGATCGGCTTCTTTGTCTAAGCCGGCGTGCTTCACATCGCCGGTCACGCCGACTATCTCATAGGGCGTTTGTTTACCCCACTGCACGAACAGACGTTGACCTATAGGATCCACATCAGGGAAGTATCGCCGTGCGAGCGTCTCGCTGATCACGGTCACTTGCGGCGAGCCCGCGCGATCGCCGGGAGTCAGGAAGCGGCCCTTGATCAAGGGAATGCCCATCGTCGCGAAATATCCCGGAGTCACGATCGATACGCCCGTCACAGGTTCATCGCCGTGCTTCGGCACGGGACGGTTCGCTAGCCAAAATCCGGTTGCCGAACGTAACCCGCTCAGCGGCGCGAATTGGATGGAGCCGACTGACTTGACGCCGGGTACTTGTTCGACACGACGTATGATCTCCTCAAATCCGGCGACTCGTTGCTGGTCATTACTGTAGCGCGCGCCGTTCAGTCCGATGCGCAGCGACAGAATGCGATCGGGTTCAAATCCAGGCGCCACGTTTTCGAGACGAATGAAGCTCTTGATCAGCAACCCGGCGCCGATCAGCAACATCAGCGCAATTGCCATTTCGCTTGTCACCAGCGCGGCTCGCATGCGATTGCGGCTGAGGCTGGCTGAAACGGCACGGCCTCCCTCTTTGAGCGTGTCGCCCAAGTCGGGCCGCGAAGCGCGCAATGCCGGCAACAATCCGAAAAGCAGCGCCGTCGCCACAGAAAGGACCAGTGTGAAGGCCAGCACGTTGCCATCGATGGCGATGTTGTTAACCTTGGCCACGGACATACTTTCCGGCAGCATTGCGAGTAGAAGATCCTTGGCCCAGACCGCGAAGATCAAACCCAAAATCCCACCCGCCGCTCCCAGAATTCCACTCTCGATCAACAACTGCCGAATGATGCGTGCGCGAGTTGCGCCGAGCGACGTCCGTATCGCCATTTCGCGCTGGCGCGAGCTGGAACGCATCAGCATAAGGTTCGCGACGTTGGCGCATGCGATCAACAACACCAGCCCGACCGCGCCAAGCAATACCAGGAGCGGCGTCTTCAATTCGCCGGTGAACTGCTCGCGCATGGATACAACCGAAACTCCCCATTTTGTATCGAACGCTGGATACTCCTCGGCCAACCGGGCGGCGATGATGTTCATGTCTGCCTGCGCCTGTGCGATGGTCACGCCCGGCTTCAGCCGGGCGATGGGCGCCATGAATCGTCCATGCCGTTCGGCCTGGGCATTGATGTGCATCAGTAGCCACATGTCGGCTTTGACTTCCGGAAAACGGAAGCTGGCAGGCAGGACACCGACCACCGTGGTGGGTGCGCCTCGCACGATAAGGTTCCTGCCGATGATCTTCGGGTCGGCGCCGTATCTTCGGCGCCAGAGGCCGTCCGTGATCAGAGCGACGTTGTTGCGGTTGCCAGCGACATCCTCTTCAGGCAAGAAATTGCGGCCTAGTACCGGCTGAACGCCGAGAATCGGAAAGAACTCCCGGGTGACCACGTTCACGGGGATCTCTTCGGGCACGCCTTCGCCGGTGATGCTCATGGTCATCTGAAAAGGAACGTAGGCCGCCAACTTCTCGAAGGATCGATTGCGCTTTTCCCAGTCGGCGAAATTTTGCGGGTTGGCGACGTTATTCTTGCCGGTTCGCGGACTGGCCTCCGAAACCATCACCAGGTGGTCTGGATCGGGGAATGGCATCGGCCGCAGCAGCACGGCATTCACGACGCTGAAAATCGCGGTGTTCGCCCCGATGCCCAGCACCAGCGCGAGAAGCGCAATGCCGGTGAAGGCCGGACTCTTCAAAAGAACGCGAGCGGCAAACCGAACATCCTTCCAGAGGCCGTCCATAATCGGGAGAAGAAAGCAACTGGAGTGCCACGGCAAGTTATTGCGCCACAGCTAGTTAGTCGATTGTGCTGTTCGGTTGTGGGACGCCTAGGAGCAAAACCGCACAGGGTTTATCGCGCGGCGCTTTGCGCGGGAGGATCGGTGATCCAACCGTCCACGATGTTTATCACCCGATTACCATACTCGGCATTCCGCTCGTTGTGGGTCACCTGGATGATCGTGGTGCCGGTATCATTCAGTTTCTTGAAGAGATCCATGATCTCTTTGCCCTGGCTGGAGTGCAGGTTTCCGGTGGGCTCGTCGGCCAGAATAATCTTCGGGTTGGCCACGATGGCGCGCGCGATCGCCACCAGTTGCTGTTGTCCGCCAGACAGCTGATTGGGGTACAGGTCCTTTTTGCCAACGATCTGGAAGCGGTCCAGCACGTCGCACACGATGCTGTCGCGCTCGGACTTCTTAATGTTGCGATACGACAGCGGAATGTCGAGGTTCTCGTACACGGTGAGCGAGTCCAGCAGATGATAGCTCTGAAACACGAAGCCGAAATACTTTTTGTACAGCTCCATGCGGTCCTTCTTGTTGATCTTGTGGATGGCATGGTCCAACAGATAGTACTCGCCGGTCCAGGCGCTGTCGTGCATGCCAAGCAAGTGCAGCAGCGTGGACTTGCCGGCGCCCGAGGGTCCCATCACGGAAACGAACTCGCCTTCTTTGATCTCCACGTTGATGCGGCGCAGGACGAACGTCTTGGTGGGTCCATGCTCAAAGTACTTCTCCGCGTTCCGGAGAGTGATCATCGGTAAACTCATATACCTCTATCTTCGCCTATCATTCATATCTCAGCGCTACCATCGGGTCAACCGTGGTGGCTCTCCGGGCCGGAAGATAGGTGGCGGCGAGAGCTACGCACCCGAGCAACGCCGAGACGCCCGCGAACGTTGCCGCATCCGTCGGCGTCACTTCGAACAGTAAGGTGCGCAGCACGCGCGTTGCGGCGAAGGCGCCTGCCAGGCCAATTGCGACACCAATCGAAACCAACACAGCGCTTTTTGCGATCACCGAACGGAACACGTCGCTCGGCTGCGCGCCGAGCGCCACGCGGATTCCGATTTCGCGCGTTCGCTGCGCCACCGAGTATGCCATCACGCCGTAAATTCCGAGACTCGCCAGCAATAAGGCCAGCGCCGAAAACGATCCGAGCATGCGCGAATAGAACAGTGGCTCGGCCGTAGTGGCGCTCACCAGGTCGCCCATGCTGGAAATGAGTTGAATCGGCTGATTCGGATCGATCTCCCGGAAACGCGCTCGCATCAATCCTGCGACGCGGGCTGGATCGCCGTCCACGTGAACAACGTAGGCCATGTGCAATAGAAAGAATGGACGCTTCACCTGTGGCAGGGGTTGGTAAATCGCCGGGATCGGCGACTTCTCGGCCAGGCTCTGCTGCTTGACGTCGTCGACCATGCCCACTACTGTGAGCCAGTCCTTCGGCTTCGGCCGGTCCTCGAGTGTAATTCGCTTGCCCACGGGATTCTCGTCGCCCCAAATCCGGCGCGCCACTGATCTGGAAAGGATAGTGACGCTGCTGGAATCGGCTGTGTCGTGTTGATCGAAAAAGCGTCCGCCGAGTAGCGCGATGCCCATCGTCTGGAAATAATCGGGACTCACGCCCGGTTTGCTTACATTGAATCGGGTTACGTCATGCGGCTTTCCCTCGGCAGAGAAGGTGCCACGGATCAGCGGACCCTCAAATGGCAGCCAGTCGATCGCGCCGGCTGACATCACGCCCGGCAGCGCCGATAGCCTTGCAAGGACTTGCTCGTGATAGGTGGTCAATTGCTGCGTCGTGCGCGGCTCGCTGAAGGGGAGATTGACGGACAGGACCATGCGCTGTTCCGGATGGAAGCCCGGGTTGACGGAACGCAGCAGGACAAAACTCTTGATCATCAGCCCCGCGCCGATCAGCAGAACCAGGGATAGAGCAATTTCTGCGACCACCAGCACACTACGCAGCCGCTGCCCGCTGATCAACCTGGCTTCACTCTTCTTGAGGAATTCGGCCACTCCCGCGCGCGAGAGTTGCAGCGCCGGAGCGAGGCCGAAGAGAATGCTGGTGACCAGCGCGAGCAACATCGTGAATGCCAGAACCTCGCCGTTGATCCGCACTTCCGCAATTCTCGGGATCATTTCGGGCGGTACCAGTCGTACCAGAAGCGGCACTGTCCAGGAAGCGACCAGCAGACCAGCTACCCCGCCGCATAGGGCAAGCAGTGAACTCTCGGTCAGTAATTGACGCAAGAGACGGCCCGAGCTCGCTCCCAGCGAGGCACGCACAGCGATTTCCTGTCGCCGTCCGGAGCCGCGGGCGAGCAATAGGTTGGCGACGTTTCCGCACGCAATCAGCAAAATAGCGCCTACCGCCGCGAGAAGAATCAGCAGGGAGGGGCGTATCTTGCCGACTACCGATTCGTGCAGCGAGACCACACTGGCCGTGAGCGGCTGTTTGGAGTCGGTTTTGAAACGCGCCGCTATCGTCTGTACTTCGGCGAGGGCTTGTTCAATCGACACGCCGTCTTTCAATCGGCCGATAACCTGGTACGCCCACGACGACCCGGGTTCAATCGAAATGATCAGCGGCGTCCACAAGTCGGCGCCGGCGGGATAAGCGAACTCCGCGGGCATGACGCCAATAATCGTGTATGAAGTGCCATCCAAGTTGACACTCTTTCCGATAGTGGAACGATCGCCGCCGAAGTGGCTACGCCACAATCTGTCACTCAGAACTACCACCTGCCCGCGTGCGGCAGTCTCTTCCTCGGGCACGAATGTCCGGCCTAGCGTTGGCGATATGCCCAGCGTCGGCCAGAAACCCGCCGTCACCGCCCATCCGTGTACCGGCGAAGGTTCGCCGATTCCAGTGAGGCTCAGCGGCCCACCGGAGTAAGCCGCAACATGCTCGAACGCCGTACTCTGTTTCCGGAAATCGAGAAAGTCGCGGTCGGTCATGGCTGGGAAACGGTGCAGCCCAGGTTGCAACGCGGAAATTCTAGCGATCCGCTCGGGATTCTTGAACGGCAGGGGACGCAGCAGCACGGAATTGATGACGGTAAAGATCGCCGTATTCGCTCCGATACCGAGCGCCAGCGCCAGGATCGCTACCGCAGTGAAGCCCGGCGCCTTCCACAGCGTTCGAATTGCGAATCGCAGGTCTTGCCGCATCAGACACACCTTTCCCCGCTGATGAATTTGTAGCCTTCAGAGCGCGAAGCGAATTACCGATTCAGGAAGTTCTCGAGCCGCGAGAGAATCTCGCTGCGAATCGGGCAAGATTCGACGTTAGCCACGTTGCGGAGTTGCACTGGACCGATATCCACCGGCATGCGGATGCTCGAGGCCTTCGAGAATCCGGCCATCGCGATGGCGATCACGAGAACAGCAATAAAATCAATGTGCCGGCACATCTCTAAATTCTCCTACGCTTTCCTCAACAATCCTTCCGTCAAACAACCGGATGGTGCGATCCGCGTAACGCGCATAGCGTGGATCGTGGGTCACCATGCAAATTGTGGCGCCTCCGCGATGCAACTCGCGCAGTAATTCCATGACAGCTTCGCCGTTGGTGGAGTCCAGGTTTCCGGTGGGTTCGTCCGCGAGCAGGATGGACGGATCGCCGGCCAACGCTCGCGCCACTGCGACACGCTGTTGTTGACCTCCCGAGAGTTGCGATGGATAGTGTTTGATGCGGTGCGACATTCCGACGCGCTCCAGCGCATCATGCACTCGCTTCTTGCGCTCAGCGGAAGGCATGCCGCGATAAGTGAGCGGCAGCTCCACGTTCTCGTACACCGTCAGGTCGCCAATCAGGTTGAACGCTTGGAAAATGAAGCCGATTTCGCGGTTTCGAATGCGCGCGCGCTCCGACAGCTTCAAATTCTGCACGGCTTTGCCATTCAAGATGTAGGTTCCGTCGCTAGGCGAATCGAGCAAGCCGAGTATCGCCAGCAAGGTCGACTTGCCGCAGCCCGACGGGCCCGCAATGGAGAGATATTCGCCTTTCTTCAAATGCAGATGAATACCCGCCAGCGCGTGCGTCTCCACTTCATCGGTGACGAATACCTTGGTCACTCCGTCCAAACTAATCAAAGCATCTGGATCGTTAGCCATGAATAAATCCTTCCGTTATCGCCTAATTCAAGCGGATGCGGTTATAAGCATCCTGCGCCGACATGTCTGACAATATTACCTGATCTCCGACCTTGAGTCCTTCAACCACCTCAATCGTATTCACCGACGTCCGGCCCAACGTCACCGGCACGCGTTGTGCTTCTTTGTTATCCGGATCGAGCTTGAACAGCGTAATCTTGGCGCCTGGTTGACCGATCACCGGCCGGCCGACGTAGACCACATCCGCCAGCCGTTCGATCGTGATGGTACCATCAACGCTCAGATCGGGACGCATACCGGGCGCAACGCCCTCTAGCTTGACGTCCACATCCACGGTTCCGTTGACTGAAGCCGGATCGATACGCGACACGTGGCCCGGAATGATTCCGTTGCGTGTGTCGATGGAAGCCACCTGGCCAGGCGCGACGTCCTTGACCTGCGTTTCCGGAATCTTGAGGGTCGCCTTCAGACGGTTGGGCTGAGCGATCTTTGCCAGAATCGCACCCGGCGCGACACGCATGCCGACTTCGAGCGGTGTGGTTGCTGTTCCCAACTGCGTAACCGTGCCTTCGACGCCGGCGCGAATCGTCAATTGTTCCACCTGCTGCTTCTTCAGATCGTAGGCGGCGCGCTTCTGGTCGATCATGATCTTCGAGGCGTCCAACTGGGCCTTGGATGACTGGCTCATAATATCGAGTTGCTCTTTCGACAGCGCATAACGGCCCTTGAGCTCCTCAGACTTTGCGACGGAAAGTTTGGTGTCGAGTTCGGACTTCAGGCCCAGCTTGCTCAATTCCCGATCGCGATCGGCTTGCAACTCCGCTTGCTCCATGTCCGACTTCACTTGCTGGGTGAGGGAGCGCTGAGCCAGCCGCTGCGTATCCAACGTGACTCTCAAGTTGTCGTAATTGGCTTGCGCTTGCTTGATCTGCCATTCCAGGTCCGCCTGATCCAATTCCATCTGAGGGTTCCTGAGGATCATCACCACATCGTTCGGATGAACCTTGGCGCCCGGAAGAAAATTGATTTTTTCGACGCGGCTTTCGAAAGCGGCCGGGATCCACATGAATTCTTCGACCACCAACGTTCCCAGACCGCGCACCTCGCGCAACATTGGGCCGCGTTTGACGCCATCGATCCAGACCGTAGCCCGGTCGACGGACGGCGCCGCTGGTTTCAACCGGGAGAGGCCCCAGGTAATCAGCGGGATCGCCGCCAGAACGACCACGATGAAGGCAATTCTCTTGATGAGCTTCCGGCGCGCTACTTCTTTACCACGAGGGACATCCATTGGGGTTTCTCCCTATACCGATTCGCAACTACTCTGCCAATACCTATGCTACTGAAAAATAAGGCACGATGCATGGTTGGAAAGCTTGATTTGTCCGCTTGTGGGACTGCTTGTGTACTGGCTCGGACAGGTTCTCGATCCGTCTCAAGCCGGTTTGGGCGTGCGAACGCGATTCATCCAGAACGCCCAGGCGACGGTCAGCACGAAAAAAACCGCGCTGGAAATTCCCATTGCTGAGGCACTCCGGGGCGGTGGACCGGCCATGTTGTTGCGCCACGCGAGCGTCAGAAATGCGATGACGCCCCAGAACGCGAAAATGCCCCAGCGATTCCTGGCGCTTGTGGCGCCAACGTATAGGATCAATCCGAGCAACCAGAGGCCACCTTCGACGACGATCGTTGCTGGGATCGACTTCCAGAGTTCCAATCCGAGCGTCGGCGCCAGGCCGGGTGCGAGCGGCATGCCCCGGTTGCTCATGAAATCGAGGAGCCAGTGACTGACCACTAGGAGGAAGAGCGCGATCGCTCCGCGCCGGTTCTTTCTGTAAGCGAAATACGCCGCACCGAGCGCCGCGCCCCAGACCGCATCCATCAGCAGGCTGTGGCTGAAGGGCACATATTCGAAATCGAGATAGTTGATCGCGCCCCGGCCGGGTTTGATCTGAACGTGCTCGACGCCTGCCAGCAGGAACGTCACCCACAAACAGTCGGGGAGTAGTGACGCTAGCACCAGCGTTCCGAGTGAGACTTCCGGCGAGGCCCGTTTTGCAATGAAGCTCGCAGCAAAGTGACCAACCAGCATTGCTTAGTAGCAGAAGACCGCTTCCTTTGGGCGCGGCTCGGTTAGCGGCTGGAACTGCATTCTGAGCCGTGACTGGAAGGAGCGGTTTTTCAACATTCTGTCAGACATGGCCGAACCACTGTTCACGCGTGACGCCGGGCGGACGCATTAACATGGCGTCTGGCAACGAGCGGCCGCGGATCGAGGCATCGGAAGTGGCTTTTGCGATCCACTCTGCGGCGGCGCCGGTGGCCAGGCTCGCCAGTTCCGCGAGCGTGAATCGGGGTCTATTCACCCGACGCTGCTGAATGGCAACGTTGAAATTCGCTGTCATCTCACGCGCAAACGCCATCCGGTAGTCTCTCGGATAGAGCCGCAACAAAGTGTTGTAGATTCGCAGAAGATTCATCTCAGGCCTCCCGCAGGCGCATAGCGGCCGCACGCGTCACCTGCTTCATTCGATCCAATTCCAGTCGCAGTTGCCTTCGTCCTTCCGCGGTGAGCCTATACGCTTGCTTGTCTCTCGATGTATCGGCCTGCTCGAAGCGCTGGATCCACTCGTCCTCCAGCAATCGGCGAAGAGCGCCGTACAATGTCCCAGTGCTCAACTGGACCCGGCCTCCGCTCAGTTTTTCGATGTCCTGTATTAATGCGTAACCGTGGCGCGGCTGGTCCGCCAGGCTCACCAGTATCAGGAGCACCGCCTCGCTCAGCGGTTTATTATGCTCCGCGTCATGTCGCATGACGACATATTACGGCTTGAGAGCAGCTTTGTCAAGCACTGTCAATAAGAAGGCGTAGTCGAACGCAATTTCTTTGATTGCTTCGTACCTTCCCGACGGTCCGAAGTGGCCGCTGCCCATGTTGGTCTTGAGCAGCAAGACGTTTCTGTCCTTCTTCAACGCCCGCAGCTTCGCCACCCACTTGGCTGGCTCCCAATAGGACACGCGGGGGTCGTTCAGTCCAGCGGTCACCAGCATCGTTGGATACTCTTGCGCGGCGGTGTTCTCGTAAGGGGAGTATGAGCGGATGTAGTCGTAGAATTGCTTTTCTTCCGGATTTCCCCACTCCTCGTATTCACTGACGGTGAGCGGCAAAGTCGGATCGAGTCCGGTGTTGACCGTATCGACGTAAGGCACCTTCGCGATCGCGACACGGAACAACTCGGGGCGCATATTCACCACCGCGCCCACCAGCAGACCGCCTGCGCTGCCGCCCATGATGGCCAGCCGATCGTTGGATGTGTAGCCTTCCCGAATCAAATGCTCGGCAGCGGCGATGCAATCGCTGAAAGTGTTCTTCTTCGCCAGCAGCTTGCCCTCATCGTGCCATTCCTCGCCCAATTCGGCGCCTCCGCGTACGTGCGCGATGGCGAAAACGAAACCACGGTCGAGCAAGCTCAGCCGATCGGACGAAAATGTCGGATCGATGCTGTGACCATAGGATCCATAAGCGTAGAGCAGCAGCGGGCTCTTTCCGTTGCGCGCGAATCCCTTGCGATAGACCAGTGAGATCGGCACTTCCAGGCTGTCTGGCGCTCGTGCGAAGATACGCTCTGATTGATACCGTGACGCATCGTATCCACCGCGAACTTCATACTGCTTTTTCAGCTCGCGCTCGCGTGTCTCTAGGTTGTAGTCGAAGACGGAAACGGGCGTCACGAGCGACGTGTACATGAATCGCAAAACGCTGGTCTTGTACTCGGCGTTGCCCGTCGCGCCGACGGTATAGACGGGCTCGGGAAACTCGACATAGTGGGAAAGCGAGTCCGCGCCGTCTCGGATGCAGATCTTTTCGAGCCCGCGTTCGCGCTCGTAAACTATGATGTAGTCCTCAAACGAATCCACGCCCTCGATCGTGATTCCCTTACGGGCCGGAACAATTTCCTCCCAATTCTCGCGATTGGGATTCGTCACGGGCGTTCGCATCAGCCGGAAATTCTTGGCCTGCTCATTCGTTCGGATGTAGAAGAAATCGCCGTGATGCGACGCATCGTACTCTATGTCCTGTTGGCGCGGAAGCATAACCCGAAACTCGCCGCCCGGACGATCAGCTTCCAGATAGCGCACTTCGGAAGTCAACGGGCTCGAAAGCTGGAGCATCAGAAATCGTTTGCTTCTGGTCTTCCCGATTCCAAGCTCGAAGCGCGCGTCGTCCTCCTGGTAGACCAGCCTGTCCGCCGCGACACCCAGTTCATGACGGAAAACGCGATAGGGCCGGCGAGCTGCGTCCAGCACGGTATAGAAGAATGTTCGATTGTCGTTGGCCCACTCGAGCGTGTAGTAGGTGTTCGTGATTCGATCCGGCAGCAGCTCGCCGGCCGTCAGATCTTTGACGAAAATCGTGTACGCCTCGTCGCCCTCGACGTCGGTGGAGTACGCCAGCAGCCGATGGTCCGGGCTGACACTGAAGTTCCCAAGCCGAAAATACTTCTCGCCCGATGCCAGGACGTTGGCATCCAGAAGAATTTCTTCCGCAGCGTCGAGGCTCAAATGTTTGCGGCAATAGATCGCATACGCCTTACCTTCTTCGGTGCGCGAATAGTAGAAAAAATCGTCGCGCTTCACTGGCACGGAGAGATCAGTCTCGTGAATCCGCCCCAGAATCTCCTTGTATAGCGTCTCTTGCAGCGCCTGTGTCGGCGCCATCACCGCTTCGGTGTACTGGTTCTCAGCCTCCAGATACTGGACGACTTCGGGATCGGTTCGGTCGCGTAGCCAGAAATAATTGTCGACGCGCGTTTCGCCGTGAACGGTGGATTCCTTCGGAACGGTCTTGGCGACCGGAGGCGAGCCGCTATTGGGGTTCATTCGCGATCGCTTACTGGCTCTCTTCTTTCCCCATGTACAACTCGCTCACCACGGCCCGATGATTTTCCAGCACGCGACTGCGCCGGACCTTCATGGTCGGAGTCAACTCCCCGGTTTCAATCGAAAAGTCGCGCTCCAGGACGCGAAACTTGCGAATCTGCTCGAACGGCGCCAGTTGCTTGTTGACGCGCGCAACGGCGAGTTGTACTTCTCGCAGAACCGGCGCCGCGCCGGCCAGCGCGCTGGGTTCGCGTCCCTCGAATCCTTCCATCCCCTTCAGCATTTCCGCGTTCGCGACGTTCACGGTGACGAGAGCGGTGACGAAGGGCAGGCGGTCGCCGATCAGCACCACCTGATTGACGATCGCTTCGGTCTTGAAAAGACCCTCGATGCGCGCCGGATATATTTTCTTCCCGTTTGAAGAGACGATCAGCTCTTTCTTGCGGCCGGTGATGTAGACGTAACCATCGGCGTCAAATTCGGCGATATCGCCCGTATACAGCCAGCCGTCGCGTAGAACCACCTCGGTCGAAGCGGGATCGTTATGGTAACCGGAAAACAGCGCCGGACTCTTGATCAACAATTCGCCATCCTCGGCCAAGCGCAACTCCACGCCTTGCAGGGGCACTCCGATGCTTCCCGATTTCGGCCGATCCACCGGGTTGAGACAAGCCACGCCGCCTTCGGTGAGACCGTAGCCTTCGATCAAGGGCAGGCCGATGGCTGAATAAAATCGCGCCAGATCCTTGCCCAACGGCGCCGCGCCGGATGCCGCCAGGCGGATGCGGCCTCCCAGACGCGCGCGGATCTTGGAGAACATCAGGCGGTCCGCGAGCTTCAACGAAGTCAGCATCCATTTCGGAACGGGCTTGCCTTCCTCGCGCAAACGGCTCACCTCCGAGCCCACGCCGACGGCGCCATGGAACAACTTCTTCGAAATGTTGCTCCGTTTCTTGATCTCGGTGTTGATGCTGGCAAAAACCCGTTCCCAAACGCGGGGCGGGGCGAGCAGAAAAGTCGGCCGGATGAGCTTGAGTTCGCTCGGCAGCTTGGTCAGGCCCTCGGAAAACCACACCACCACGCCCATGCGGATAGGCAGCAATTCGATCACAACGCGTTGGGCGATGTGCGCGGAAGGCAAAAAGCCGATGGTGGAATCGCTCGGACGTAGCGGCAATGCGGCCGGACCCATGTCGATGTTCGAGACCAACGCGCCGTGCGTCACCAGCCCCATCTTGGGTTCACCGGTCGCCCCGGAAGTAAGGTACAGAATCGCGAGGTCGCTGGCATGCACCTCGGCACGAATCTTTTCGAAAGCGTCCGGATCGGATTTCAGAACGTTGCGGCCTTCGGTCCGAAGGTTTTGCATTGTCAGCGTGTTTTCCGATTCGCCCGTCAGCAGGATCCATTGAACTGGAAGGGGGCTGTCGGCTGCGGCTTCCATCAATGCATGCATGCTTTTCGGATCTTCTACAAATACGGCCTTGGCGTCGCTCGCGCGGAGGTTCCCGATCTGATCGGGCAGGGGATAGCTGGTGTAAAGCGCGGCCGCGATCGACCCATTTGCCATCACGCCAAGGTCGGCCAAGTAAAACTCCGCGCGTGTTTCCGAATGCAGCGCGACCACGTCGCCTTTGCCGATGCCAATCCGCCTGAGCCCCACCGCGATCTCTTGGGCCGCCTGGTTGTAGTCGACCCAGCTATAGCTCTCGTACTTGCCTTTTCCCGAGGGCTGATAGAGCGCCGGCGCGTTTCCGTAAGTTTGGGCGGCCTCTTCGAGGACCGTGTACATGGTTCGGGAGCCCATGGGGATATTGTAGGCATGGCACGATTAGGATTGTGGAAAAAACCTGGTGCAGGGAATTAGCTGTTGCGACCCAAGCCGCCAAGCAGGCGGCCGAACTGGCCGTTCGACTTCAGCCCAACATCGTCGCTGAGACAAAAGCCGA
>JBGPSX010000059.1:0-12925 GCA_041490325.1 Bryobacteraceae bacterium
TGAAGGCGGGCGGCACACGCCGTTCTTCAAAGGATACCGGCCGCAGTTTTACTTTCGGACCACGGACGTGACGGGCGTGACGGAGTTGCCGGAAGGGACCGAGATGGTCATGCCGGGCGACAACGTGGGGCTGGTGGTGGATCTGATCACGCCGGTGGCCATGGACAAGGGACTGCGGTTTGCGATCCGCGAAGGCGGCCGGACCGTGGGCGCGGGAACTGTTTCGGAGATCATCGAGTAACACATGAGCTTACGCGAACGCATCCGCATCCGCCTCAAGGCATACGATCACCGGATTTTGGATCAATCGACGACGGAGATCGTCGATACGGCCAAGAGAACCGGCGCACAAGTAGCGGGACCCATTCCACTGCCGACCATCAAGAACCGCTACACGGTCTTGCGGTCGCCGCACGTGGATAAAAAGTCGCGCGAACAATTTGAGATCCGAACCCACAAGAGGCTGCTCGACATCCTCGAGCCGACGCAGGACACGGTGGACGCGCTGATGAAGCTCGATCTGCCGGCTGGCGTGGATGTGGAGATCAAGGCGTTTGGGAAAGGAAAATAGTGGCTGGTTAACGGCAGGCGACTCGGGCGCGTGGTAGTTTCCGAGCGAGTCGCCACCAGGCACGAAAGTTTTTTATGAGCCCAGGAATCTTAGGGAAGAAAATCGGCATGAGTCAGGTGTACCGTCCGGATGGACAGGTTGTGCCTGTCACGCTGCTTAAAGCCGGACCTTGTGTGGTGGTCCAACGCAAGACTCCAACTATCGACGGGTACGACGCAGTGCAGTTGGGGCTGGTGGAATTCGCCAAGGCCTCGCACACCAACAAGCCGATGGGCGGGCACCTGAAGAAGGCCAATGCCGACGGAGTGAAATTCCTGCGTGAAGTGCGCATGCGTCCGGGCGACGACGACCTGAAGCAGGGCGATCGCGTCCTGGTGGACCAGTTCAAACCCAACGACAAAGTGGACGTCATCGGCGTCAGCAAGGGCCGGGGTTTTGCAAGCGTAATAAAACGCCATCATTTCAAAGGTGGTCCGGGTGGGCACGGTTCGATGTTTCATCGCGCGCCGGGTTCCATCGGCGCCTCCAGTTTTCCTTCCCGAGTTTTCCCAGGAACCCGCATGGGCGGCCACATGGGCACCCAACAGGTAACCATCCGAAATCTCGAGGTAGTGGAAGTTGTCGCCGAGGACAATGTGCTGGTAATCAAGGGCGCGGTCCCCGGTCCCAACGGCGGCTACGTGCTGGTGAGAAGGGCCAAGAGGTAATCATGCCGAGCGTAGAGGTGGTCGACTTAAATAATGCGGTGGTCGGGTCGCTCGACCTGGCCGACGAAGTATTTGGCGCTCCGGTCAACGAAGATCTGCTGTACGAAGCCGTTCGCCACTCGCAGGCTGGGGTGCGCAGAGGAACAGCCAAGACCAAGACGCGTCATGAAGTGTCGGGCTCCGGCAAGAAGCTGTGGCGGCAAAAGGGCACGGGCCGCGCGCGCATGGGTTCCATTCGCTCTCCACTCTGGCGGCATGGCGGAACAACGCACGGTCCCCAACCGCGCGACTATAGCTACAAACTTCCGCGCAAGATGCTGCTGGGCGCGCTGCGTTCGGCGTTGTCGGCGAAGTTGAGAGACGGCGAGCTGCGAGTGGTCCGGGAATTCTCGCTGGCGGATCACAAGTCCAAGGCCATGCGATCCATCCTGAACTTGCTGGGAGCGCCCAAGACCGTGTTGCTGGTGGATAACGGCGAGAATCGGAACCTGACGTTGGGTTCGCGAAATCTGGCCGGCGTCAAGCTGGTGTCCAGCCACGAAGTGAGTGTTTACGACTTGCTGGGTCACGCGGGCGTGCTGATGTCCGAGACTGCCGCGAAGAAATTATCGGAGGCGCTCGGGAAATGACCATCTACGAAGTGATCAAGCGCCCCATCGTCACCGAAAAGGGCGTCGCAAAGAAGGAAGCCGAGCGTACGCTCTGTTTCGAAGTTGCCTCGGCCGCGAATAAGGTGCTGGTGAAGGCCGCCGTGGAGCAATTGTTCAAGGTCAAGGTGTCCGGAGTCCGCACCGTGAACCAGGTTGGCAAACTGCGCCGGCGCGGAAGATTTACAGGCTATCGCTCGGATTGGAAGAAAGCGTACGTCACGCTGAAGGCCGGCGAGAAGATGCCGGAGTACGCGGACCTCTAGGAGAACAAAACCATGCCGATGAAGACCTACAATCCGACCACGCCGTCGCGCCGGTTCACCAGCGTGGTTTCGCGCGAAGAAGTCACCAAGCAGCGGCCCGAGAAATCGCTCGTGGAAGGCAAGAAGCGAACGGGCGGACGCAACAGTCTGGGTTTGATCTCGTCGCGTTTCCGCGGAGGCGGCGCAAAGCAGGCTTACCGCGTCATCGATTTCAAACGCGACAAGATCGGCATCCCGGCCAAGGTCGCGGCCATTGAATACGATCCCAACCGCACCGCTCGCATCGCGTTGCTGCATTACGCCGACGGCGAGAAGCGCTATATCGTCAGCCCGGTGGGACTCGTGGTCGGCAGCACCATCAGCTCCGGTCCTGAGGCGGATATCCTGATCGGCAATGCTCTGCCACTCAAGAATATTCCGGCCGGTACCGTGGTTCACAACATCGAGTTGCGTCCTGGCAAAGGCGCGCAAATGGCACGCTCGGCCGGCGCGCAGGCGCAATTGGTTTCGCGCGAAGGCGGTATCGCTTTGTTGAAGCTGCCGTCAGGCGAGATTCGCCGGGTGCAGGTGGAATGCATGGCGACCATCGGTCAGGTGGGCAACGTGGAACATGAGAACGAGTCGCATGGCAAGGCCGGCAAGACTCGCTGGCTGGGCCGCAAACCGCATAATCGCGGCGTCTCGATGAATCCGGTGGATCATCCGCACGGCGGCGGCGAGGGAAAAACTTCTGGCGGACGACACCCCGTTACGCCTTGGGGCCAGCCCACGCGAGGATTCAAAACGCGCAACAACAAGCGGACGGACAAGTGGATCGTGAGCAGGAAGGTGAAGAAGTAGCCCATGAGCAGATCACTTAAGAAAGGGCCGTTTACCGATGACCACCTGGCGAAAAAGGTGGCGGTCATGAACGACAAGAACGAAAAGAAGGTGGTACGGACCTGGTCGCGCCGTTCGACCATCCTGCCGGAGTTTATCGGGCATACATTGGCAGTCCACAACGGCCGCAAATTCATTCCGGTGTACATCACCGAAAACATGGTGGGACGCAAGCTCGGCGAATTTTCGCCGACACGCCAGTTCAGAGGGCACTCCGTGAAGGCCGCGGCGGCTCCAGCGGGAGCCACCGATAAGACGGCCAAGCCCGCCTAGAGACACGGATGAGAAACGACTACAACGCATTACGAAAAGGTTTGAATCCGCTCCCTGCGGTCACGGCTCGGCTACTGGTATCCACGGTTGGACGCGACGTATACATAACTTCTGGCCGAGCCGTGACCAAAGGGAGCGGTTTCTAAGAGTCGGAGACATGATGCAAGTCAAGGCAGAAGCAAGATATGTTCGATCGTCGCCGCAAAAGGTGCGGCTGGTTGTGGATTTGATTCGCGGACGCTCGGCCAACGAGGCGCGCATCATCCTGCGGCAGACCAACAAGCGAATCGCCCCGATGGTTCTGAAAGTCCTGGACTCTGCAATCGCGAATGCCGAGAATCGCTCCAATGACGTCGATGTCGACGCGTTGATCGTCACCGAAGCTTACGTCAACGAAGGTCCGCGCATGAAGCGCATCCGGCCGGCGCCCATGGGCCGAGCCTACCGGTATCAACGGCGCATGGCGCATATCATCGTCAAGGTCGGCGAAAAGAAGTCGAGCGAGGAGAACTAGGTGGGACAGAAAGTACATCCGTACGGATTTCGGCTGGGCGTCACCAAGACCTGGCGCTCACGCTGGTTCGCCAAGGCAGATTACGCCAAGCTGTTGCGCGAAGATCTGGATCTGAAGGACTCGCTGCGCGACCGGTTGAAGGCCGCCGGCGTCAGCTCGGTGGAAGTGGATCGCCCCGGCAACAAGCTGCGCGTCACCATTCGCACGTCCCGCCCGGGCATCATCATCGGCCGCAAAGGCGCCGAGATCGAGAAGCTGAAGACCGACCTCGCCAAGAAACCAAGCGCGAAGTTTTCATCGACATTCAGGAAGTTCACAAACCCGAGCTGGATGCGCAACTGGTGGCCGAGTCCATCGCGCTGCAGCTTGAAAAACGTGTTGCGTTCCGCAGAGCCATGCGAAAAGCAGTGGATTCCGCGTTGCGCTTCGGTTGCAAAGGCATCAAGGTGCGCGTGTCGGGCCGGCTGAACGGCGCTGAAATCGCGCGCAGCGAGTGGTATCTGCAAGGCCAGCTTCCCCTGCACACTCTCAGAGCCGATATTGATTACGGTTTTGCGCAAGCTTACACTACCTACGGCGTTATCGGGGTCAAATGCTGGACGTACAAGGGCGAGATTCTGGAAGGCGCCGCCCGTCGCGATTCGCTGCGGAATGAGCCGGAGCCACGCCGGCCTCCGCTCAGAGATCGGCGCGAGCGGCGTCCACCACTTCCCGGTCCCATCACTCAGATCGAGCCTACCGGTCCGGTGATGCAATCCGCTCCGGCGGATCTCAGTCAAACGTCTCGGCCGATTCTGCCGCCGCTCAGCCCGCCGCAACCGAGCTGGAAACAGGAAATGAAGCACGAGGCCGCGCCGCCTGCAGCGGCTCCTCCAGCAACATCGGCAGCAACACCAGCAGCAACACCAGCAGCAACACCAGCAGCAGCACCGCCGGCAGCAGCGCCGCCGGCAGCAGCACCAACTACAGCGGCGTCCGAACCTGCCGAAGCGCCGGCGGAAACGCCCGAGAAGAAGGAAGAATAGCTCCATGTTGATGCCGAAGAAGGTCAAGTATAGAAAGCAACAGCGCGGGCGCATGACCGGAAAGGCCTGGCGCGGATCTTCCATCGCGTTCGGCGAATTCGGCCTGAAAGCCCTGCGTTGCGGCTGGATCACGGATCGGCAGATTGAAGCGGCTCGCGTCGCGATGACGCGTTCCATCAAGCGCGGCGGCAAAGTCTGGATTCGATTGTTCCCCGACAAGCCGATCACTAAGAAGCCGGCTGAAACGCGCATGGGAAAAGGCAAAGGCGCACCCGAGCAATGGGTCTGCGTAATTCGCCCGGGCAGAATTCTGTTTGAAATGGAAGGCGTGCCGAAAGCGACCGCTGAAGAGGCGTTCCGTCTGGCCGCCGGAAAGTTGCCGCTGCCAACCAAGATGGTCAGCCGCGAAGACTCCGGAGCATAACGATGCGAGCAGATAAAGTACGCGAAATCGACAACGCCGAATTGCAACGACAAGCGGGCGACATACGCGAGCAGGCTTTCCGGCTGCGCTTCCATATGGAGATGGGGCAAACCGACGGGCTGAAGAAGCTGCGGGCGATCAAGAAGGACCGTGCCCGCATGCTGACCATCCTGCGCGACCGCGAGCTGCATCCTGACACCGCTCCCGAACCGGTGGCGAAAAAGAAGAAGAAAGGAAAGTAAGCGATGGCCACAGCGGAAACCGTCGAGCAAAAGAAAATCGGCAACAAGAACGAGAAGGTTGGAAAAGTGGTTTCCGCCAAGATGAGCAAGACCATCGTGGTGGAGGTAACGCGCCGTGTCCGGCATCCGGTCTACAAGCGCATCATCAGCAAGCGCAAAAAATTCTACGCTCACGACGAGCAGCAGGCCGCGAAGATCGGGGATGTCGTCCGGATCATCGAATGCCGGCCCATCAGCAAGCTGAAGCGCTGGCGGCTAGGGGATGTGATCCGGAAAGCGGTGCAGGTGGCGGTTGAGCCTGGCGCAGTGGATCTCGACATGATTCAGTCCACCTCCGGTTCGAAATCGCCCAAGGAGAGGAAGAAATCGTCATGATTGGGATGCGGACTTGGCTCGAGGTGGCCGACAATAGCGGCGCACGCAAGTTGCAATGCATTTTGCCTCGGGGCGGCGATCTCGGACTGCACGCCGGATTGGGCGACATCGTCACGGCCAGCGTCAAGGAAGCCACTCCGGAATCGCCCATCAAGAAGGGCAAAGTGGTGCGCTGCGTGATCGTTCGGATGCGCAAGGAATCCAGGCGCCGGGACGGCACCTACATCCGCTTCGACTCGAACGCAGCGGTTTTGATCAATGAAGTGGGCGAGCCGGTGGGCACGCGCGTCTTCGGTCCGGTGGCGCGAGAGCTGAGAGACAAGAAATTCATGAAGATCGTTTCGCTGGCGCCGGAGGTCATCTAATGCGGCCTAAGCAGATCTTGGCGGCCCAGCATATCAAGGTGCGGGTCAAGAAGGATGACCAGGTGAAAGTGATCGCCGGCCGCGACAAGGACAAGACCGGGCGCGTCATTTCGGTGGATCGCCGGCGTGGGAGAGTGCTGGTGGAGGGCGTTTCGATGATCAAGCGCCACACCCGGCCCAACCCATCCAAGCAGATCAAGGGTGGAATTGCGGAGAAAGAACATTCCATCGCAATCTCGAACGTGATGGTCCTGACATCGGGCGGAGTGCCGACGCGCGTGGCATACAAGGTGGAAGGATCGGGCGCCTCGGCGCGCCGGGTCCGCATCGCCAAGAAGAGCGGAGAAGCGCTGGACAAGAAGGCCTAGAGGATTTCGACAATGGCGAAGGACAAAGATACAAAACCGGAAATGACCACGAAACCGGAAATAACCGCGAAGCCGGAAAGAGAAGGCAAGGCGCCCAGGGAAGGGAAAGAAGCGAAAGAAGCCAAGGAAGCCAAGGCCGAAGGCGCTCCCAAGGCGGCCAAGACGCCGTCCAAGCCGCCCGAAGCGCGGCTGAAGCATCACTACAGAGACCGCGTCATCCCGGCTCTCACCAAGGAATTTGGCTACAAGAACTTGATGGCGGTCCCCAAAATTAACAAGGTGGCCGTGAACATCGGTCTGGGCGAGGCGACGCAGAACTCCAAGCTCATGGACGGCGCGGTGAACGAACTCACGCAGATCGCCGGACAGAAGCCGGTGATTACGAAAGCCAAGAAGTCGATCGCCGCGTTCAAACTGCGAGAGGGCATGGCGATCGGAACCATGGTGACGCTGCGCGGCGACCGCATGTACGAATTTCTGGATCGCTTGATGAACGTCGCCCTGCCCCGTGTGCGCGACTTCCGCGGCGTCTCCAGCAAGTCCTTCGATGGCCGGGGCAATTACACGCTGGGCGTCAAGGATCAGCTCATTTTTCCCGAGATCGATTACAACAAAGTGGAAAAGGTCAAGGGCATGAATATTTCAATTACGACGACGGCGAAAACCGATGCCGAAGGGCTGGCGCTGTTGAAACACATGGGAATGCCCTTCCGCCAATAGCCCCTGCGGGGCGGCCATGGCGCCTTGGGGCGCAGAGGCGTTGGGGACGTAGAGCGCTGACAGGAGAATAGAGAAGAAAGTATGGCAACTACAGCCAAGATCGCGAAAGAAGAGCTGAAGAGAGTCAAGTACAAGATCCGTCTTCGCAACCGCTGTTTCCGGTGCGGACGTCCGCGTGGCTATCTTCGCAAGTTCAACCTGTGCCGCATCTGTTTCCGGAAGCTCGCCCTGGCCGGTGAGATTCCCGGCGTGATCAAGGCCAGTTGGTAACGAAAGGATTTCGGGAGTAAACGAAGATATGACATCCGATCCCATCGCCGACATGCTGACGCGAATCCGCAATGCAACGTTGGCTCGCCACCCGAAAGTGGACGTGCCCGCCTCCAAACTCAAAATGGAGATTTCACGGATTCTCAAGGAAGAAGGCTACATCACCAACTTCAAGCTGGCCGAGGACGGCGCCAAGCGCAGCATCCGCATCTATCTCAAGTACACGCCCGGCAACATGCCGGTGATCTCGCGCATCGAGCGCGTTTCGCGTCCCGGTTGCCGCGTGTATGTCGGAAGCCGCGAAGTTCCCAAGGTCCTGGGTGGACTGGGTATCAACATTTTGACGACGCCGCGTGGAGTCATGACTGGCAGCAGTGCTCGCAAAGAACGCGTTGGCGGGGAGGTTCTCTGCCATCTCTGGTAGGGAGAGAACATTATGTCACGAGTTGGAAATAAGCCCGTTCCGTTGCCGAAAGGCGTCAAGATCACCATCGGCAACGAGCTGTTGGTGGAAGGGCCGAAGGGCAAGCTCAAGGTTCCGATTCCGCAGGGAATTCAGATTCGTCAAGCCGATGGAACCCTCGAATTATTGCGTGACTCGAACGATCGCGCGGCGTTGCATGGATTGACGCGAGCGCTGGCCGCCGCCGCGGTGCAGGGAGTTTCCACCGGCTTTACGCGCGAGCTCGACATCACCGGCGTCGGTTATCGCGCCGATGTCAAAGGCAAGATCGCAACCTTCACGCTGGGCTATTCGCATCCGATCGAGGTTTTACTTCCGGATGGCGTGGAACTGAAGATCGACAAGCAGACGCATCTGGTGCTTACCGGTTACGACAAGCAGATGGTCGGACAAGTGGCCGCCAATATTCGTGCGTTGCGTCCACCCGATCCTTACAAGCACAAGGGCATCCGGTATATGGGCGAAGTATTGCGCAAGAAGGTCGGCAAGACCGGAGCGGGAGCGACAGGAGCGAAGTAAATGGCTAGATCTTCCAAGAACGACGTTCGAGTTCGCGTTCACAATCGCATTCGGATCAAGGTCCGAGGTACCGGGGAGCGCCCGCGCCTGGCCGTTTTCCGGAGTTTGAAACACATCTATGCGCAGGTGATCGATGATCGGCGCGGCCACACGGTGGCGGCCGCATCGTCGGGAGAAAAGAAGGGGGCTGCCGGCAACGGCGGCAATGTGGCGGGCGCCAAGCAAATCGGCAAGCTGATCGCCGAACGCGCCAAAGCACAAGGCGTTTCCAAAGTCGTATTCGATCGCGGTGGCTATCTGTACCACGGGCGCGTGAAGGCCCTGGCCGATGCGGCGCGTGAAGCAGGATTGGAGTTCTAACGAATGGCTGCGATACCTACAGCGAAGCGGATCGACGCAAGTTCCTTGAATCTGAAGGAACAGGTGGTGTCGATCAACCGCGTCACGAAGGTTGTGAAGGGCGGTAAGAATCTGAGCTTTTCGGCGCTCGTCGTCGTGGGCGATCCGGGCGCGAAGATCGTCGGGTTCGGCACCGGGAAAGCCAAGGAAGTTCCGGCCGCCATCAAGAAGGGCATCGAAGCGGCCAAGAAGAATCTGCGCAAGGTCAATGTTCTTGAAACCACCATTCTGCACGCGGTGCTCGGCCGTTTCGGCAGCGGACTGGTGCTGCTCAAGCCGGCGCCCGAAGGAACTGGGGTGATCGCCGGCGGTCCGGTGCGCGCGGTCATTCAGGCGGTAGGGATTCCGAACGTGCTCACCAAATCGATCGGCTCACACAATCCGCACAACGTGGTCAAGGCCACCATCAACGCTCTTGAGCAACTGCGCGACAAAGCGCAAGTGGCTGAGATGCGCGGCTTGGCTCTGGAGAAAATCTAACGGTATGGCCGACGGAATGATCAAGATCAAATTAATAGGCAGCCCGATCTGTTGTCCGCATCAACACAAGGCCATCGTGCGGTCGCTGGGGCTGAAGAAAATGAATCGCGTGGTGGAGCGGCCCGATACGCCTGCGTTTCGAGGCATGGTGGCCAAGATTCCGCATCTGCTCGCAATCGTCAAGGACTAACTCTCGTAATCGTGAAGGATGAACTAATGTTGAGGGAATTTCGAGGCAACCGTGGCGTACGCACTCCTGCGTGCCGCGTTCACACTCGTGTGAACGCCGTCGCCTTTGCCCCTGAACCCCCACAAGCGTTCGCACAAGTGCGAACGCGGCACGCTGAGAGCGTGCGCCACAAGGATCAATCATGAATCTCAGCAATCTCAGGCCACCCAAAGGCCAGAAGCAGAAAAAGCAACGCATCGGGCAGGGCATGGGCAGCGGGCGCGGCAAATATTCCGGCCGCGGAGCCAAGGGCGCAAGATCGATCTCCGGCTACAGCATTATGCGCGGATTCGAAGGCGGACAGATGCCACTGCATCGCCGCTTGCCGAAGCGCGGCTTCACCAACATTTTCCGCAAAGAGTATGCCATCGTAAATGTCGGCCGGCTGGAATTGCTGGAAGGCAATTCATTCGATCCCGGGAAATTACTCGAGCTGGGCGTGATTCGCAAGCTCGGCGCCGGAGTGAAAGTGCTCGGATCGGGCGACCTGAATCGCAAGATCACAGTCAAGGCGCACATGTTTTCGAAATCGGCTCTGGAAAAGATCCAGAAGGCCGGAGGTAGTGGAGAAGTAATCGGGGGCGAGGCGTAAGCCTCAACGTTTGAGGTAGGCACAGATGAAGTTTTTCGAAGCCGTCGCGAATGTCTTCCGTATACCGGACTTGCGCAAGCGAGTCCTGTTCACGCTGGCCATGCTGGCCATTTACCGCCTGGGCGGCCACATTCCGACACCTGGAATCGACGCTAATCGCCTGTCGCAGTTCTTCCAGCAGAACCAGGGCGGAATCTTTGGATTCATCGATCTGTTCAGCGGTGGAATGATGCGCCGCCTGACCATCTTCGCGCTCGGCATCATGCCGTACATCACGGCGTCCATCATCCTGCAATTGCTCACCGTGGTTGTGCCGACGCTCGAAAAGCTCCAGAAGGAAGGCGAACTCGGGCGGCGGAAGATCACGCAATGGACCCGCTATCTGACCGTGATCCTGGCGCTGATGCAGTCCTTTGGAATTGCTCTGACACTGGAAAAATCCGAGGGCGGGTTCGTTCTCAGCCCGGGCTTCGGGTTCGTATTGATGACCATGCTCAGCCTGACAACGGGTACGGCATTCATCATGTGGCTCGGCGAACAAATCACAGAGCGTGGCATCGGCAATGGGATGTCGCTGCTGATCTTCACCGGCATTGTGGTCGGATTGCCGCGCGCGATTGAAAATATTTATCAGCATGTGTTCGTCCTGAAAGACTGGACGCCCATCCACCTCATCATCATTCTTGTGGTCATGATCGCGGTGGTCGCCTTCATTGTGCTGGTGGAGCGCGGAGAGCGCCGTATTCCGGTTCAGTATGCCAAGCGAGTGGTGGGGCGCCGCATGATGGGCGGACAGTCCACGCACTTGCCCCTCAAGGTCAACGCCGGCGGCGTCATCCCGGTGATCTTCGCCTCTTCGCTATTGGCATTTCCGCAGACCTTGATGAGCTGGCAGGTGGTGAAGAACAGTCCATTCTTGAGCGGCCTGCTCAACTCAATCGGGGGCGCGCAGCCGCTCTACTACCTGTTATTCACGGTCCTGATCATCTTCTTCTGCTTCTTTTACGTGTCCATCATCTTCAATCCCAACGAAGCGGCGGACAACATGCGCAAGTACGGCGGCTTCATTCCCGGAATTCGTCCCGGCAAGAACACTGCCGAGTACATGAACAAAATCCTGACCAAGATCACCGTGGTGGGAGGGCTGTATCTTGCCATTTTGTCGCTGATTCCTCAGATTATGATCTCGGGGATCAAGCTGCAGCGCCTGCCGCTCATGGGTAACTGGATCGATACTTATTTCCCGCGCTGGCTGCTGGACGGCTTGAACGTCAATTTCTTTTTCGGCGGCACTTCGCTGCTGATCGTGGTGGGCGTTGCCATGGACACCGTCAATCAAATCGAAGCGCAATTAATTATGCGGCACTATGAGGGCTTCACGCCCCGCTCCGGCCGCATCCGAGGCCGCCGAAGTGGCTTCTAAATCATGACTTACGGCGCTGTGCTACAATTTGAATACCAAACATCTCCCGGACGGCCGGTGGCGTGTGTCCGGAGATCTCTGATCGCCCGTCGATGATTATCCGAAGGAATCGAAAAGAACTGGAACAAATGCGCCAAAGCGGCTTGCTGGTCTGGAAGATTCTCCAGGAGCTGGCTGGCATGGTGGACGAGGGCGTCACTACGCAGGATCTGGAAGCCGCTGCTGAAAAAATGATGGACGACGCCGGCGCGAAGCCCGCCTTTAAGGGTTATTACACGCCGTCGGCGGGCAGCAAGTATCCGTATGTGTTGTGCACTTCGGTGAATGAGCAGATCGTGCATGGAATGCCTTCGGCCAAGACCAAGCTGAAGAAGGGCGACATCGTCTCCATCGATACTGGCGTTCAGTTGAACGGTTATTTCGGCGATTCGGCGATCACGGTTCCGGTCGGCGAAATCAGCGATTCGGCCAAGCGCCTTCTGGCCGTAACCAAGGAATCGCTCGAGTTGGCGATCGACAAGGCGCGGCCCGGGAATCGGCTGTTCGACATCTGCGGGACCGTGGAACAGCACGTGGTTGGAAACGGGTTTTCGGTGGTTCGCGAAATGGTGGGGCACGGCATCGGGACCAAGCTGCATGAAGAGCCGCAGATTCCCAACTACGTGGATAAGCGAAACGAGAATCCGCGCTTGAAGGAAGGCATGGTTCTGGCCATCGAGCCGATGGTCAACGCCGGCGCTCCCGACATGCAGGTGATGAAGGACAAATGGACGGCAGTGACCAAGGATCATTCCCTGTCGGCCCATTTTGAGCATTGCGTCGCTGTAACGGATAACGGTCCGTGGGTTCTGACCCGGCCGTGAAGGCGGTTGAAGCTGTCGTGGTGGAACTGCTGCCGAGCGCAGTGGTTCGGGTGAAGCTGGAGAATCAAAGCGTGGTTCTCGCTCACGCCGCCGGGACGACGAAGATGAATTTTGTGAGGATGCGGCCGGGCGATCGAGTGGAAGTTGAGTTATCGCCGCACGATCCTGGGCGTGGCCGGATAGTCCGGTTGTTGAAGTGACTGTGAGGATTAGATGAAAGTTCGGGCATCAGTAAAGAAAATGTGCGACAAGTGCAAGGTGATTCACCGCGAAGGCGTGGTGCGGGTCATCTGTGTCAATCCGAAGCATAA
>JBGPSX010000060.1:0-12883 GCA_041490325.1 Bryobacteraceae bacterium
AGTGGCGACCGTGCACAGCGGAATCATGACGCCTCTGCGCGAAATCACCGGCATCGCGGCCGGGATCAAGACTGCGCTGAGCGTCCTGTCTCGCGGTAGTCGTCCGAGCGTTGCTCAAGCCACGAGCGACGAAGAGATGTTCATTTAGTTCGACGAACCGGCGCCAGCCGGTCGACTGCCAGCATAATCCCGTGCAACAACGCCTCCGGCCGCGGAGGACAGCCGGGGATATACACATCTACTGGAATGACCTGATCCACTCCACCGCGGGTTGCGTAATTGATTCCGAAGATACCGCCGCTGATGCCGCACGCGCCGACGGCGACCACCACTTTCGGATCGGGCGTGGCGGCGTAGGTCTTTCGTAATGCCAATTCCATGTTGCGCGTGACTGGGCCGGTTACGAGCAGCATGTCGGCGTGGCGCGGGGATGCGACGAAGTGGATGCCGAAGCGTTCGATATCGTGCACCGGATTGTTCAGAGCGACAATTTCAAGCTCGCAGCCGTTGCATGAGCCCGCGTCCACCTCGCGAATCGCTAGCGACCGGCCGAGGATTTGGTGGATCTTCCGGCCGAGTTGCGCTCCACTTGCGGCGACGGCTCGCTCCTGGCCTGTTGAGGACGAAATGAACTTCTGATGCGTACCGTCGGGTTTGAGATGATATTCGGCGACGAAAACCAGATCGTCACGATGCTTCGTAGCGAGTTCAAATTCACGTGTTATGCGGACCGCGCCATCCGCGCACTGTCCGCAAAAAACGCACAGGCCGTAGTCCACGGTGACCTGGCGCGTTGCATCGCGATCTAACAGGGTGATGGCGCCGGTGGGGCAAACCTCGGCTGCCGGCCGCGCATCCCGCCATCGCTCGAAGTCGAATACTGGGCGGCCGCGAAAGTGTTCGGACACTCGCGCCGCTGCGCGCGGGTAGTCCGAAGTCACGACCCCGGTTTTCAATGTCTTCTGGAGGATCTTGAACATTAGCGATCCGTCCCCGAGTAAGAGAGATTGAAGCTCTTGTTGATCACCGGGAAGTCAGCGATGATGTTGCCTTGCACCGCTTCGACCAGCGCCGGCCAGTTGTTGACGGAGGGATCTTTGATCTTGCAGCGTTCCAGGCGATTGTCCGGACCGGTTCGCACCCAGTGGATGATCTCGCCGCGCCATCCCTCGACCGAACTCAACGCGCAGCGGCCGGCCGGAATGGTTGGAACCGCAACACGATGCGGACCTTCCGGCAGATGGGCCAGCGCCGACCGAATCATGTTCGCGGAAACCCCTACCTCGTCAATGCGGACTTGCATGCGATGCAAGACGTCGCCCGCGTCATAGACGGGCACGTGGAACTCGAGGAATTCATAGGCGGCGTACGGATGATCGCGGCGAACATCCAGATCGATTCCTGAGGCCCGGCCGGCCACGCCGACGATGCCGAGCGCCCGCGCCTTTTCAGGATGCAGGTAGCCGGTGTGTTCCAGACGATCGCGAGTGGAGTCGGAGGACTTGATCAGATCGACCAACTCGGCAAAGTCGCGCTCGACGATGTCGATCGTTCCACGAACGGCTTCGAATTGGCTGGGGACCCAATCCTTGCGTACACCACCAACACACACGAAGGCGCGCAACAATCGACTGCCGGTCAGGTCTTCGTTCAAAGCAACAATCTTTTCGCGCAACACGCCGGCCTGCGCATTGGCCACTACGAATCCGACGTCGGTTGCAATGGCTCCAATGTCGGCGACGTGGTTGTAGATTCGCTCCAACTCCAAAAGAATCGTTCGCAGGATGCGTGCACGCAGCGGAACTTCGAGCTCGGCTGCCTTCTCGATGGCCTGGCAGAATGCCGCGCCGTGAGAGAAGGATGAATCGCCCGAGATGCTTTCGGCCAGGAAGACGGCGCGATGAACGGGCAGATGCTCGAATAGCTTCTCAGTTCCTTTGTGCGTGTAGAACATGCGCAACTGAAGATAGAGGATGGGCTCGCCGGCGACCGCGAAGTTGAAGTGGCCCGGTTCGATGGTTCCGGCGTGGACCGGACCCACGGGGACCTGAAACACGCCCTCGCCCAAGGTCGGGCGATACTCATGCTGCTCGCCGTGGAAGGCCGGTAAAACCTGATCCAGGCGAAAATCTTTGCGCAAGGGGTGCACCTCGGGCCAATGATCATGTAGCGCAACGCGGCGTGGATTGGGGTGTCCGGTGGCTTGGATGCCAAACCAATCTTGAATCTCGCGTTCCTGCCAGTTGACGGCCGGCATTTCGGCGGCGAGCGAGGGAAATCGCGCCTGGTCCGCCGGGATGGGCACGCGCAGGATCAGATATGTGGGGTCGCCTGGCCGATCAAAGACGTAGTAGTTATAAAAGACACGAACGGCCGCGACGCAATCTTCAGCAAAGACCGCGACTAACCGGGCGCCGTGCCGGGTCCCCAATTGTTGAATGACCGCGGATATGTCTTCCGGATTCAACTCCAGATAGAGTTGATCATCTGCTGAACTTGGCAACGAGCGAAGCCGGTCGCCAAACTCACGCTGCAGCGCTGCCACCAGATCGGTCATGTCATTCTCCGGTCAACACTCGCGCCGCGCCGCGCACCAGGTCGAGCAGAGGAGCAGGCAGCCAGAAACCAATTACGACCAGCACGGCGGCCAGCGTCAGTATGGAAGCGTTGCGCCAGGGATACCAGCGGGCGGGCCGGTCTTCTTCCGGCTGGCCCAGCACAAGACTGCCGACATGAATCAGGGCTCCGGCGAAGACGCCTGTTCCGAAAAGAATAAACAGAATGCTCGAGACCGTGTAACCGCCGGCCAGGGCGGCGCGCACGATGAGGAATTCGCTCTGAAACAGGCTGAATGGCGGCATCCCAATGATGGCCAGGATGGCCATCAGAAATACGACGCCGGTCATCGGCATGCTCCGGATCAATCCGCCCTTGATTTTTCGAAACAGATCTGTCCCGAAATGCTGATGCACATTGCCGGCGCACAGAAACAGCAGCGCCTTGGCAATGGTGTGGAAGATCATGTGCAGCATGAGAGCCAGCGAGCCGAGCGCGCCTCCCACTCCTAAAGCAGTCACCATGATGCCCGCGTGATCGATGGTGTGATAGGCCAGCAAGCGCCGGAAGTTTCGCTGCACCAGGACGAACGGCACCGAGATACCCATGGACAACATGCCGAACAGAAGTAGCAAGCCGCCCGGAAAGTCCGGCCCAAGGGACCTGGCGGTAAGAATGTAGAAACGAATCAGCCCGTACAGCGCGCAGTTGAGCATGGCCGTAGACAGGATCGCGGCCGCTGGAACCGGCGCTTCGCTGTAGGCGTCGGGCTTCCAGGTATGCATCGGGGCCAGCCCCGCCTTGGTTCCGTATCCGAGCAAAGCCAGGATAAAAGCGAGGCGCATGGCGCTCTTGTCGAGTTGCGGGGCGCGCGCCGCCAGGACAGACCAGTTCAAACCAGCCAGCGTGTCCGAGCCGGGCAGGCCGTGACCGGAATAGTAAGCGAGCACGGTTCCGAACAACGCCATCGACAAACCGACGCCGCCAATGATGGCGTATTTCCAGGCGGCCTCGAGTGAGGTAACCTTGCCGTAAAACGTGACCAGGAACACCGAAGTCAGCGTGGTGGCTTCAATCGCGACCCACATCACGCCCAGATTGTTAGCCATTGTTACAAGCAGCATCGCGAAGATGAAGAGCGGGGTCAGAGTGTAGTACTTGCGGAGTTTGGATACCGCACCGTCGCCTCCCGATTCCAGAACGCCACTGCGCTCATCCTCGCGCATGTAGCCCACGGCGTAGACGCCGCACAGCAGCGCAACCGATGCTGTCAAAACGATCACCAGCGCGCTGAGATGATCGGCATATAGGAAGCCGTCCCACAAGGACACCGCGCCTTCGCGTAAGACTCGACTGGCGAGGAGCAGCGCGAGGCCGAGCGTTGCCGCGAAGGCGATCAAGTTGATGGTCTCCATGACCACGCGCCGTCGCGCGAAATACGTCAGGATCCCGGCGGCGAGAGGAACGAGAAGCAGGATGACCAGAATCATCGGCGCATTAACCTCGTAACCTCCGCATGCTGCCGACGTCGAGCGACTCGATGTTTTCCCGAATGCGGTAGACCAGGATGGCGAGGACGAGCACCGCCACCAGGACATCGAAGAAGACTCCCAACTCGACAATCAGGGGCATCCCATAGGTCAAGGAAATGGTCGCAAGAAACAAGCCGTTCTCGAGAGACAGCAGCGCCAAGACCTGTGTCATCGCAATGCGCCGGTTGATCATGGTGAAGAAGCCAATCAGGAACAAAGAGACTGCCACCGCGAGGGTGTTGTGTCCCAGGCTGGATGGAGCTTGGGTGTGTTCCGGCCGGTGAAACGAATCGGCGACGATGTAGCCGATCAGCGTCAGTCCGCCGGAGATCAGCGCGGAGAGAGGCGCGTTAACGAGGGGCTCAATCTCTTGGCGAATGTCGAGGCGTTTCACGAGCTGCTCAAGGAGGATCGGAACCACGATCCCTTTTACCAGAAGAGTCAGAACCGCAGCGATGAGAAGATGCGGCGAGCTATTGAAGATACCGATGGTGCCCGCGATGGCGGCCAGCAGGAGAGACTGTAATCCGAAAATCCGGATGTTGGTGATCATCCAGCGCTGCGCAGCCATGGCGATCTGCAACACCAGCACAATGGCAGCCATCAGGGTGACCGCCTTGTCGCCGAATTCCGGATTGAGTGCGATGTGCATACCGTTCAAAAGAGAAAAGTGGACGCCAACGCGAGCGCACCCAGCGTGAATGCAACCGCGAGCATTTCGGGCACCCGGAACAGGCGCATCTTCGCATTGGTGGTTTCAACCAGAACGATCGCGCAACTCAGCGCCGTCAACTTGAGCAGCAACCACGCCAGACTGATGAGAACGCCGGGGACGGACCAGCCGGCCTGCAGTCCGAACGGCCAGAAACAATTGATCAGCAGCGTCATCAGTAGCAATTGCTTAACCGCGCCGCCCCACTCAATCAACGCGAGATAAGGGCCGGAGTATTCGAGAATCATGGCTTCATGAATCATCGTGAGCTCCAGGTGGGTCGCCGGATTGTCGACGGGAATGCGGCCGGTCTCGGCGATCACGACCAGGAACAAGGCGGCGAAAGCGAGCATCTGCGATGGCGCGAGGAACCGCCACTCTTGCGCGATAGCGACGCGAACGAGTTCCGACAAGCTGGTGGAATTCGCCCCGATGGCGACGGTGAAGATGGCCAGCATCATGGCGGGCTCGGCCAGTGCGGCGATGGTCATCTCGCGACTGCTGCCCAGGCCGCCGAACGAACTACCGGTATCGAGTCCGGCTAGCGCGGTTACGAACCGGCCGAGGCCCAGCAAATAAACCACAGCGAGAACGCCGCCGAATAAGCCGAGCGGCGCCTCGGCGGAGACCATGGGAATCATTAAACCTGCGAGTAGCGCTGTCACGAAGACCAGGTAAGGCGTTGCACTGAAGAGCCATGAGGAAGTATTCGGAATCACCATGCCTTTGCGCAGCAGTTTGTGCAGGTCGCGATACGGCTGTAACAGACCGGGCCCCCGGCGAGATTGGAAGAACGCTTTCAGCTTTTTGATGAAACCGCTCACGAGCGGAGCAATCGCGAGCAGCAGGACCAACTGCAGTAGCGCCGCCAAAATCGCGTCCGTCACCCGCGCGCTCCGAACAGCAGCAAGACGATTAAAGTAATGAAGATGTAAGCCAGGTACGCATGGATACTGCCTGCCTGCACCGCGCGCATCCGGCTGGCAAGAGCCAGAATGCTCTCTTTGATTGGATCGTAGAGTCGCTTCTCGAAGGCCGGCTCGATCTCGCTCTCAAAATGGATGGCCTTGGGATAGTAGGGCGAAACGTCGAACACGGCCTCGATGGCGCGACGCGGACGGTACAGCGCGGAAAAGATCATTCGCAGCGGCTTCGAAAACGCGGTGGCGGTGTATTCGTTATCGGCAGTCAGGCCGGGCAGTCCGCAATCCCAAACCGGTCCGGTTGAACGCACACTTTTTCGCCCCCACAGCAACCAAAGCAGAGCCGGCACAATCGAAAGCAGAACGAGCAGAGCCGCGATTGCCGCTGTCGAGACGGTTCCACTGCGCGCAGCGCCTGCTGACATCACAAATCCGTTGCCCGTCACGAACGCCGTACTCAGGTGCGCGCCGACAGCTTGCTCAGTAATGGGATCGAGGAACGGAACAAGCCAACTTGCTCCCAGGCCGAGGACTGCGCAGCCGGTGGCGAGGATAGCCATCCCGGTTTTCATGGAGCCGGAAACCTCCTGGGCAGTGCCTGCGGCTTCGCTTCTCGGAAGAGCGAGGAACGTGATCCCGAAGGCCTTCACAAAACAAGCGGCGGCGAGGGCCGCAGTCAATGCCAGCAAGGCCCCCGAGAGGGGAAACATGACGCGCGTGAGGCTGGTGGTTGTGCCGAATCCCGCCAGCAGCGCCTGGTAGGTGAGCCATTCGCTAACGAAGCCGTTTAAGGGAGGCAGACCGGAAATCGCGACTGCTCCGATCAGGAAACAGAAGGAAGTAGCAGGCATTTTGCGGATCAATCCACCCATCTGCTCCATGTTTCGCGTATGCGTCGCGTGCAGAACTGAGCCTGCGCCTAAGAAAAGCAGGCTTTTGAAGATGGCGTGGTTGAGCGTGTGGTAGAGTCCCGCGATTAAAGCGATGGCGGCGAAGTTGGGATATCCGAGCGAGCGAAACATCATCGCCGCGCCGAATCCAATCAGAATGATTCCGATGTTCTCGATGCTGGAATACGCCAGCAGGCGCTTCAGATCGTTCTCCATGAGCGCATATAGGACACCCAGCAAAGCGGAGATGACTCCAATCGAGAGGACAACTATTCCGGCCCAGAGCGGCGGAACGTCGAAGAAGTCGAAAAAAACGCGCGCCATCCCATAGATCCCTGCCTTGAGGACGATGCCCGACATCAGAGCAGAGACATTGCTGGGCGCTACCGTGTGGGCGGCCGGCAGCCACACGTGCAATGGAATCACACCGGCCTTGACTCCAAATCCCAGGAAAAACAGCACGAAAATCGCGCCTTGATTCCAGGGCGGCAGTTGGGAGGCCAGACGATGGAAACTCGAAAAGTCCAGATTGCCGCCGGAGGCGACGGCGAGAAGCAGGAACGCGACGATCAGAAACCCAGTGCCCGCGTGCGACATGATCAGGAACAGGATTCCGGCCTTGCGCGTCTCTTCCTTTTCGTGCTCGAAGCTGACCAGGCAATAAGCCACAAGCGCCATCACTTCCCAGGCCACCAGGAAGAAGAATACGTTCGACGCCGTGAATACGAGCGCAAGGCTCAGAAGCAGGAGGTTGTAAAAAAATCCGAGGACACCGATGTTTCTTCGTCCTTGCCATTCCCGCACATAGTCGAAGGAGAAGATCGAGACTGCGACGCCGAGGATTCCCAGGGCCAAACAGAAGTACGCCGCCATCGGATCCAGACGGACGCTCCAGGTGAACAATGGAACGCCGGAAGGGAGGCTCCAGATCGTGGTCGAACCCTTTGCGATCGCCATCGCGGAGGCGACCGCGTGGAACAGGGCGCCGATCAGAGCCATTCCGAAGGTCAAGCATCTTGCGAGCGCCGGCCGTCGAATCGCGATCAGGCCCGCAGCGGAGCCTGCCAGATACGCGATCAAGCCTGCATTGAAGAGAAGGTCAACTGCCGGCATCTTTGGAATTCAATGCCTGCGCGTGTTCCTTCAAGATAGCGTCCACACTCGCGGCGGAGTATGGCGGCTGCTGCACCGACAGCACCAACTGAATCTCTTTTTCCGAGAGATGTTTGGTGGCATGCAGATAGAGGATGTACTTGGCTCGATAGCGCTGGTCAGCGGCCAGAAAGACCGTTTCGTTCCTGGTTACAACTTCAATCCAGCCCTTACGCTGAAAACCGAGCAGCGTTTCCTCATCCGTTCGAAGGTTGGCGGCGGCTACTGAGATCGATTGATATCCGGGCACGTGTTTCTCCTTCGAGTGTGTTGGGGGCAATCACGGTTCTTGCGCAAAGCGCCGATGATCATCTGGTCTTCTGCTCCGCTTCGATTTCGCCGAGCATCTGAATCGAGTCAGCCAAGTGCGCCTGAAAATAACGTCGCATGATGTCCAGAACTTCGGTCAGGACTGGGTTCCGCAGCGAGTAGAAAACCTGGTTGCCTTCTTTCCGATTGGTGACCAGTTGGCGGCTGCGGAGAATTGCGAGGTGTTGCGAAAGGTTGGCTTGCTCGATCGAGAGTTTTTCCTGGATGGCGCCGGCGGAGAGCTCGCCCTCCCGCAAGGCTTCGATGATGGCGATGCGAGTGGGATGGCCTAGGGCTTGGAAAACACTGGCCTTATAGGTTTGAAGCACCCCTTGCACTGTTTGATTATATTCGATAACGCGAATATGCGCAAATGACTGGGCTTAACGCTCGCCGAGCCGCTAATCCGAGCGGCTGTAAAGGCTATGGTGGGCGCGCAGGGACTCGAACCCCGGACCCCCTCGGTGTAAACGAGGTGCTCTAACCAACTGAGCTACGCGCCCGCGTGCGGCACCTTCATTCTATCTGAACTCCGGCGCCTCGCACGCGCTTAACGCAGCCAATATTACAATCAGAAGCATGTCCGTGGTCGTGGTTGGATCCGTCGCTTACGACGGTGTGGAAACTCCGCATGGTCGGGTCGATCGCATGCTGGGTGGCGCCTGTACCTACATCGCGCTGGCTGCCAGTTATTTCACCAAAGCAAAAATCGTCGCAGTGGTCGGCGATGACTTCGCCGCCGAAGACGAGCAGTTGCTCCGAGGCCGTGGAATCGATCTCGAAGGACTGGAGCGCGTTCCCGGAAAAACATTCTTCTGGGCCGGCGTGTATTCCGCCGATATGAACGACCGCACCACGTTGCGCACGGATCTCAACGTGTTCGCGGATTTCGATCCAAAGCTGCCCGAAAGCTACAAGCAATCGCCGTACCTGCTGCTCGGAAATATTCAACCCGCGCTTCAGCGCAGCGTCCGGGCGCAAATGAACGGCTTGAGGCTCACCGGTGGCGACACCATGAACTATTGGATCAAGGACTATCGGGAAGAGCTGCTCGAGACCATCCGGCAGTGGGATTTCCTGCTCATCAACGATGCCGAGGCGCGCATGCTTTCCGGCGTGCACAATCTAAGGAACGCCGCGGCGAAAATCCTGGAAATGGGACCGCAAACTCTGGTCATCAAGCGCGGCGAGTATGGCGCCGTCCTGTTCCATCGCGACGCGCACTTCATGGTTCCTGGCTATCTGCTGGAGGAGGTCTTCGATCCTACCGGCGCGGGCGACTGCTTCGCCGGCGGATTCATCGGCTATCTCGCCGAGAAAGGCTTCGATCTGAAACAGGGCCACATCGACGCCAAGGAACTCAGCCGCGCCGTCATTTATGGCTCCGTGATGGGCAGCTTCTGTTGCGAGAAATTCGGCGTGGACCGCTTTCGGACGCTCACGCGCGCCGAGATCGACTCGCGCTTTAACGAATTTCGCGATTGCACCGAATTTTGACACGTGCGCGCGTTGAAGTCGCGGTGTTGTTCGCAATCCTGGCGTGTATCAGCATTTCCGCTACCGTGGCGGTCAAGCATGCAGGCTGGACGTTGTATTACGGCGACGCCGAGTCGCACTTGAATATCGCCCGCCGCATCGTGGATTCGCGCACGCCTGGCTACGATCAGATCGGGACCGTGTGGCTGCCGCTGCCGCATCTGCTTGCGCTTCCGCTGGTTGGCGATGATCGACTATGGCGGAACGGCCTGGCGGGCGCGATTCCGTCATCGCTTTGCTTCGTGGTCGCGGGATTGTTCCTGTTTGCCGCGATGCGCCGCGCTACGCAGTCGTCGTCCGCCGCGCTGGCCTCGGCCGGGCTGTTGGCTTTGAATCCAAACCTGCTGTATCTGCAATCCACGCCGATGACCGAACCGGTTTTTCTCGCCGGCTTCATGGCGTTGCTTTACTGCACTGTGCTGTTTCGCGAATCGCAATCGTTCGGCGCCGTGGCTGGAGCTGGTGTTGCGAGCCTGATTGCGTCGATGTCGCGCTACGAGGGCTGGTTTCTGATTCCATTTGTCGCGCTTTACTTTTTATGCACGTCGAGGCGGCGGATGCGGGCGGTGCTGATTTTCGGTCTGATCGCGTCGCTGGGTCCGCTCTACTGGTTCGCTCACAACTGGTGGCTGTATGGCAATCCGCTCGAATTTTTCAATGGTCCGTATTCGACGCAGAATATCAACCGGGATTATCCGGGCCTGCACGATTGGAAGAAATCCTGGCTGTTCTTTCGAACCGCAGCGCGGATGTGTGTTGGCTGGGGAGCTGTCGGCGTGGCGGCCGCGGGAGTTGTCGCAGTATGTGCTAGGCGCCTGTGGTGGCCGGTTGCGCTGGCCGCGCTGCTTCCGATTTTTTATTTATGGACGATGCACTCGGGGGGAACGCCGATCTTCGTACCGCAACTGTGGTTCGGCAGTTACTACAACACGCGCTACGGCCTGGCGGCGCTGCCTGTGCTTGCGATCGCAGGCGGAAGTTTGGCGCTGTTGGCGGGCCAGCGCTGGCGTCCCCTCGCGGCAGTCGCGGTTGTTTTCATCGCCACCATGCCGTGGCTTATCCGGCCGCAACGCGACAATTGGGTTTGCTGGAAAGAATCGCAGGTCAACTCGGAAGCGCGCCGAGGCTGGACGCGCGAGGCCGCGATGCTCATGACGAAGCAATACAGGCCGGGAACTGGCATCCTGACTGGCTTCGGAGACCTGACCGGTATTCTGCGCGAAGCTGGAATTCCGCTGCGTGAAGCACTGAACGATTGCAATGAACCGGCGTGGATGGCGGCCACGACTCGGCCCGGCCTGTTCTTGCACGAGGAATGGGCCGTCGCGATCTCTGGCGACCCGGTGGCGAACGCCGTACGAAAAACAGCTTCCGAACCTCGGCCACGCTATTATCTGGTACGAACCATCCTGACAAAGGGCGCTCCGACGATCGAGATTTATAAGCGAAACTAAAACCTTGACGATTCCATTTACCAAAGCTCACGGGGCGGGGAATGACTTCCTGCTCACTTTCACGGAGAGCGTTCCGGCCTGCGACTTGCCCGCAACCGCACGCGCGATCTGCAATCGTCACACCGGCATCGGCGCCGATGGCTGGATGCTGGTGCGTGACGCGACTATCCGTTTGTTCAATGCCGATGGAAGCGAGGCGGAGATTTCGGGCAACGGCACGCGCTGCGCCGCCGCATTGCTCATCGACTCGGGGCGCGCGTCCGATCCAGTGACGATCACGACCGGCGCAGGGCCGAAGCGACTTCGACTGCTCGAGCGCGACGGCCGCCGCTTTTTGTTCGAAATGGACATGGGGCGTCCAGTGTTTGAGGAGCGGCACATTCGAAGCATGCTTCCGCTGGCTAAAGGCGCCGAAGAAGTGACGATCCTGGATGTCGGCAATCCGCAGTGCGCTGTGTTTGTCGAGGAGTTTCCTTCAGACTGGGAACTGCGCGGCCGCGAGATAGAAGGCCATCGGCAGTTTCCAAAGAGGACCAACGTATCGTTTGTGCGGCGGATCGACGAGCACACCATCGAGGCGCGATTTTATGAACGCGGGGCTGGCGTCACGCTCAGCTCCGGCACCGGATCGGCGGGCGCGGCGGTGGCGGCGATCCTGAGAAAGCTGGTTACGAGCCCGGTTACGATAAAGACACCAGCAGGCGAAGCGCTTCGTCTGCGGTGGGACGATTCGGTGTACCTGACCGGCCCGGCGGAGATCATCGGAAGCGGTGAGTTTTACGTAACTTGACCGGAAGACCGCGCGTCAAGGACGTAAATATGCGCTGTGCCGGTCTGCTCTTCACTTCTGTAGTACTGTTGGCGCAGTCTCCGTCAGCGACGCGGATCGAACTCGGTAAGAAGCTTGCCGCTGATTTCGAGCAACGACACAGAGCGCTCACCGACCCGCTTGTCACCGAGTATCTACAAAGAGTCGGCGAAAATCTGGCCCGGGCTCAGCCCATTGCTTTTACGATCCGCACCCATGTTGTCGAGAGCCCTGAGATGGTGGCCGTAGGATTCCCCGGCGGTGACATTTATATTGATTCACGTCTCATGGCTCGAGTAGGAACCGAAGCGGAACTGGCCGGCGTCCTGGCGCATACGATCGGGCACATTACTTCCCAACACGGGAAGCACGAATTGAAGACCTCGGCCGCAGCCACCATTCCACTCGTGTTCTTCATCGGGTGCAGCCGTTTTGGCGGTCAGATCATGGTTGATCCGATGGCATCCGTCGAAGGTGAAGCGGATCTGCTCGGCCTCCAATACGCGTTCGATGCCGGTTACGATCCGCGCGGCTTGCTGGAGTTCTTCGACCGGTTAAAGCCGCCTGGATTGAATCTTTCTGGAGCAAGAGCCAGAGCCGAAGAATTAGCCGCAACGCCGCGCGATTACATCGTTAGCAGTTCGGATTTCGAGCGGGTGCAAGCGCGATTGAAGGCCTTGTATCCGCCACCGCGCCCTCCGAGCCTGGTGCGTTAGGACTACCCCCAAGCGAGACTGGGCCGAAACACGCTATAGTGGGAATGTACCGGAAGTCAAACCGCGCCCACCTGATTGCATAAGCTCCTCCCTGGCTCGCTGATTCCCGTTTTGAAAATTTAGAATGAAAACTTTTTCCGAATTACCACTTTCGACTATCTCGCAGAGCAACCTGGCCAAGCATGGATTCGTCACGCCCACGCCGGTGCAGGTTCTTGCCATTCCTCAACAACTGGCTGGCCATGATCTGGTGATCACCGCTCAAACCGGCACGGGCAAGACGCTCGCGTTTTTG
>JBGPSX010000061.1:0-12789 GCA_041490325.1 Bryobacteraceae bacterium
ACTCTTCGCCATCTTGAGGAAACGCATCGGAGGAATGTACGGCCGCAATCTCTGGAGCAGCATCTGGAGAATCACCGTCGCCTCAACCGTCATGGGTGGCGCGGTCTGGGTATCCAGCCGGCTTGTTCAGGATTGGCTCGACACCACGCGACTTGCTAGATTGGTCGACCTCGCGATCTCGATTCCGGTCGGCCTCGCGGTGTTTTATCTGGCTTGCCGGCTATTGCGAGTCACTGAATTGGATCTCGCCAGCCGCGCTCTAGCAGGCCCTGTGATGCGGAGACTCCGCCGGTAACTTGACAATGTCGTTATGCCCGGATAATATAATTACATCCGGGTATAATTATGACAACCTGCACAGCGTTCTCCGGCGCCAAACAGATCGCTTCCGGCGACCTCCGGAAAGTCGCGCTGCAGGCGAAAACAGCCACGGATCGGGACAAATGGGCGCAGGTGCTGATCTTCGATGACAACACTAGTAATTTGATTGAAGTCGACTTTCGTGGAACGCCAAAGAATGTTTTGAAGCGAATCGACGCCGCTGCATCCAACGAACCGGCCAAGCGCGAGGGGAAATCGAGAAAACCAGGCCGTCCGAAGTTGGGAGTGGTCGCGCGCGAGATCACCTTGCTCCCCCGGCATTGGGAGTGGCTCGGCGCCCAACCCGGGGGCGCGTCAGTCGCGCTGCGCAAGCTAGTGGAGCACGCCAGGCACTCGAACCAAGGCAAAGATCGCCGGCGCAAGGCGCAAGAAGCCGCCTACCGGTTTATGTCGGCCATGGCGGGAAATGAACCAGGATTTGAGGAGGCGATTCGAGCTTTGTTCGCGGACAAGCCGGATCGCTTCGACGAAACAACTAAACAGTGGCCGATAGATGTCCGAAAGCACGCCCGAAAACTGGCCGCCGCGGCGTTCTTGAAGGATTGATCAGCATTATGGACTCGAAAGCGGACAGAAAAGAAGCCATCCGGAAATACAAGGAACGCAAGGCGCCGCTCGGAGCGTTCGCGATAAGCTGCACAGCCACCGGCGAAGTCTGGGTGGGATCGTCTCGGAACCTGGAGGCCATACGCAACCGCCACTGGTTCGCTTTGCGGAATGGACTGTGTACCGAAAAGCCGCTTCAGGAAGCATGGAACACGCACGGCGAGGAGAAAATCCAGTACGAGATTCTGGAGAAGCTCGACGACGACGTGTCTGAGTTCGAAGTCGCCGATCTTCTCAAAGAGAAGCGGCGTGGGTGGATCGCGAAATTGGGCGCGCGTCCGCTTTAATGCCGCGGCGCGCTGTGATGGACTTGCGAGTTTTCGCGAGCGGGGCCTTGTCGTTGAACGACACTACACCGTTATTCACTTCGATACCGAGCTTTCGCCACAATTCGGCCAGGTCCGTCTGCACCGCGGTCGCCTTCATTTCGTTGTACAGATCCAGCAGCACCGTGCATCCAGTTGCTTTGTCGCCGACTTCCAAAACACGTTCGATGGGCCACTCGTGCTCGATGTTGCCGCCTGCGTCGAGGATCGCCCGCATGGCGTCCTGCAAGCCCTTCCGATTCTTGGTGTTCTCGTGAATCCGGACATCCGCGGTCAGCCAGTACAACGCTCCGCCCCAATACGTCCGGCCCCAGGTGTGCGTGTTGTCGAGTCCGCGATCGCCGTCGCGCGGAAGACCTTGCGGCATGTAGCGCGCCATTTCTCCCCAGACCTGATCGACTTTGAGCTTGCCAATCTGCGCGCGCGCAATCGGCTCAATATAGGTGGACATGCCTTCTTCGATCCAATGATGCGAGCGGTCCTCGCCGGCGATGTCGGGGAAGGCCATGTGGACCAGCTCGTGAGTCATCATCCAATCGCCGTCGAGTTCCGCCTGATCGGTGAGCTGGCCTAGCGATATCCGAGTCAACGCTCCAACGTTATCGTTGATGTCGGATCCCCAGGTGGTTCCTCGAAAAATGCCGCTACGGCCTTCCGCCGGCCGCACAACCACCCGCGCACGCGGTACCGGAAAACGTCCGAAATACTGCGCAACCGCCTCGGCTGCGGTCGAAATCCAGGCCATGATCTTTGGCTGGGGCATGTCGATCTTGCCCGGCGTGAACGTCACGTCGATCACAGAGTCGCCCACTTTAATTTGGGCTGGCGGCAGCGCGTCGTCCGCCGCGTTCAAACTGGTCCTAAACAGTCCCAGGGCAACCAACCCGATGAGAATTCGCGTGCGTGGCATGTGTACCCTTTTGATGTTCGACGAACTCCGAAGCGTTACGTCTTCGTCTTAAACTCTTCCATTCGTAAAGAAGTGTTAAAATCTCGTATTGATGACAGGAGAGATCGAACAGATCAACCGACTGCAGTCGCTCGATATGAGGATTGCCGAGATGGAACGGGAGATCGCCACTCTTCCCAAGCATATCGCGCAAATTGAACGAGTGCTGGATTCGCACCTCCGCAGGCTGGAGGCGGATCGCGCGGCGTTGGTTGCCAACCAAAAAGAACGCAAGCAGCTCGAAGACGACGCCAAGGTCGAAAACCAGAAGATCTCAAAGTTGAGAGACCAGATGCTGGGCGCCAAAACCAACGAGCAATATCGGGCCTTTCAAAACGAGATTACTTTCTGCGAACAGTCCATTCGGAAGGCCGAAGATCGGATACTCGATCTTATGTCGGAAGCGGAGCCTCTCGATGTCAATGTGAAGAAGGCCGAACTGGCATTGAAAGAAGAGAAGAAGCAGGTCGAAGCCGAGCAGACACGAGCGCGAGAACGAACGGCGCAGGATCAGAAGCAACTGGCCGAACTGCAGGCCGAGCGCAAGGGAATCGTGACGGGCCTCAAGCCGTCCGCTTATTCGGCCTACGAACGCATCCGCAAAAAATGGAACGGACGAGCCTTGGCCGAAGTCCAAGATGGCCGCTGTTCGCGCTGCATGATTGTTTTGCGCCCGCAATTCTTTCAGGACCTGCGCCACAGCGAACAGTTGATGTTTTGCGAGAGTTGCGGCCGGATTCTCTACTACGATCCCCCAGTTAGCTTCGAAGCCGACCTGGCGGCTCAACCTCATCATTAAGAAGTCTCATGCGCTACCATGCTTGACATGGCCCGCGTTGTAATAGCCTTCCTCGTTTTGACGGCAGCATTGCCGGCTCAAACCATCATCCGGCTAGGAACCTTGGTGCCCAAGGGTTCTCCCTGGCATGAAATCCTGCTCAACATGGGCGAGGAGTGGAAAAAGGCGTCGGGCGGCAAAGTCGAGCTGAAAGTTTACCCGGGCGGCGAGCAGGGCGACGAGCCGGAAATGGTCCAGAAAATCCGGATCAAAAAGCTGCAAGCCGTCGCGATTTCGGGCGCCGGATTAAGCGGCATCGACGCGGCCGTCACCGCGTTGCAAGTTCCCATGATGCTCTCGTCCTACGAAGAACTGGATTACGTACGCGACAAGATCTCAGTGCGCCTCGAAAAGGGTCTGGCGCAACGCGGCTTCGTGGTTCTCAACTGGGGCGACGCCGGCTGGGTGCACTTCTTTACCAAGCAACCTGCCACGCGGCCCGACGATATCCGGAAGTTGAAACTATGCGTGCTCCAGGGTGATAACAGCACTTTTCAGTTGTACAAAATCAACGGCTTTCGTCCGGTGGCGCTAGCCGCTACCGATATTCTCACCGGGCTTCAAACCGGGCTGATCGACGCGTTCCAGTCGCCGCCGCTCTTCGCCCTCAGCAATCAATGGTTCGGAGGCGCGAAATACATGTTGGACATCCAGTTTGCGCAGCTTGTGGGTGCAACATTAGTTGCAAAGGATGTTTGGGACAAAATTCCAGCGCCGGTGCAAAAGGACCTGCTCGCATCCGCTCGTAAAGCCGGAGTGGCGTTGCGTGATGAGATCCGCAAAGCCGAGGCGAGCTCCATTCCGATGATGCAGCAGTTCGGCTTGAACGTTGTGAAAGTGGATGCCAAAGCCATGGCCGAATGGCGTCAACTGGCTGAGGGCATTTGGCCGAAGTTACGAGGCCCCATGGTACCTCCTGATTTGTTCGATGAAGTGAAACGCTTGCGCGATGAGTATCGCAAGGCCCATCCAGTCGCCGGCGCGGCCGGAATGCAGTGAGCGTCGCGGCGCACGCGCCCGAGGCTCCGCAACCCACCACTCCGCTACGGCTATTCGAAGATTCCTTCTCGATGGTGGCGTTCTCGCTGATGACGCTATTGCCGGTCATCGAAATGCTGTCGCGCCAATTCCGCTGGAACGGCATTCCCGGATCCGCGGTGGTCGTGCAGCAGCTCACGCTGTGGATCGGGATGCTGGGTGGCATGCTGGCGTCGCGTTCCGACCGCCTGCTAGGCCTGTCGTCCACGTCATTTCTTCCGGAGAAGTGGCTGCCTCCCGCGAAGATTCTATCGGGAGCCGTTCTTGCGGCCGTTTCGACCTGCCTGGCTTGGGCTAGCTATGTGTTCGTGCGTTCCGAATACGAGGCGGGCAGCTATCTGCTTCCACATGTTCCGAAGTGGACCGCGCTCGCGATCATGCTGATCGGTTTCGGAGTCATCGCACTGCGCGGCGTGTGGCACGCGAGTCCGAGTTGGAAAGGCCGCGCACTGGCGGCGCTTGGGCTGCCGATTCCAGCGCTGTTCGGGTTTGTCATTCCAGTTGGAATATCCGGCGTGCTCCCCGTTGCTTTCGTCGTGCTGCTTATTGCCACCGTGCTCGGCCTGCCGATCTTCGCCGTGTTTGGTGGTCTCTCGCTGCTGCTGTTTTGGAACGCCACGACGCCGGCGGCGTCGGTCCCGGTGGAGATGTATCGACTGGTGGCGTCTCCGTTATTGCCCTCGATTCCGCTGTTCACGCTGGCTGGATATTTCATGGTGCAAGGCGGGGCGACTCGAAGGTTGCTGCGGGTTTTCACGGCGCTGTTCAGTTGGATTCCAGGCGGTCTCGCGATCGCGACGGTGGCGATCTGCGCGGTGTTTACCTTCGCCGGGTCCGGACTGACAATTCTCTCGTTAGGCGGATTGCTGGTGCCGATGCTCATCAAAACGCGCTATCCGGAAAACTTTTCCATCGGCCTGTTGACGGCATCGGGATCGCTCGGCCTTCTGTTTCCCACCAGCGTTCCCGCGATTCTGTACTGCGTGTATTCGCAGACCCCGCTAGACAAGCTGTTCATCGGCGCGCTTCTTCCGGAATTACTGATGGTGGGCTGCGTGGCGGCGGTAGGGATTCGCATGGGCTTGAAGAGCAACGCTGTACGCGACCCGTTCTTGCTACGCGAAGCCGCAGCCGCCATCTGGTTGGCAAAGTGGGAGCTGATGCTGCCGGTGATTATGGTGGTCGGCCTTTTCGGCGGCTTCGGAACGCTGACCGAAGCGGCGGCGCTCACCGCGTTTAGCGCATTCGTGGTCGAAGTATTCATCTATCGCGATCTAAAATTCTCCCGCGATTTTCGTGAGGTCTTCGTCGAGTGCGCCACGATCGTCGGCGGTATTCTGCTGATCCTCGGCGTGGCTCTTGGTTTCACGAACTATCTGATCGATGCCGAAGTGCCTGGGAAAATCATCGATTGGGTAAAAACCAACGTTGAGTCCAAGTACTTGTTCTTGTTGTTACTGAATATCGCGCTACTGGTAGTCGGCGCATTGATGGACATCTTCGCGGCGATCCTGGTGGTAGTGCCGCTGATCAAGCCGCTGGCTGCGGTCTACGGCATCGATCCTGTGCAGATGGGAGTGATCTTCATTGCGAACCTGGAACTCGGTTACTTGCATCCACCGGTGGGAATCAATTTGTTTCTGTCGGCGTATCGCTTCAAGAAACCGATGGGCACGATTATCTGGGCGACGCTTCCATTCCTGTTTATCTTGATGGGAAGCGTTCTACTGATCACCTACGTGCCTTGGCTGACGACCGCTCCGTTACGCTGGTTCGGCAAGTAAGCGGGACTTACTCGCTTAATGACTACTGGCGCGCTTCATCAGCCACGCACCCATAAGGCAGACCAGGCCGCCTGCAACCGATAGCAGCGCCACCTGTTCATGGCGCACGCCCACTCCGAGCACTAGCGCCACCACCGGGATCAGAAACGTGGCGCCGGAGGCGCGCGCCGCTCCAAAGTGGCCAGCCGCGACGGCCATCAGCACATTGGCAATCGCGGCGCCGAACGCCCCGAGAGCGAGCAGGGATAGCAGTGGGACAATCGACCAATGGGCCGCAATCAAATCCGGTATTCCGAGTGGCGCCGTCAAGACCAAAGCGACGCCTTGCGCACGCCAAATCACCGGCACGGCGCCGTATTGTTGCTGCAGGGATCGCGCGATGCTCAGTGCGAATCCATAGGAGACCAGCGCAGCCAAAATCATGCCGACGCCGAGTGCGCTGCTGTGCCCTTCGTTCATGGCCGGGACTGCCATCAGAATGGCGCCACCCAAGCCGACCGCTATCCCCACGGCAACGCCTCGCGAAGGCCAACGGTTAGCGATGTATGAGGCGACCAGAGTTGCGAACAGCGGGTTCGCGCCATTTAGCATCCCTGTCAATGCGGATGAGACACGCTGCTCGGCAAAAGGAAACATGCTCAGTGGAAATGCGAACCAGAGCAAGCCGAGCCACGCTACCGAGCTCCAGGCGGCGCGCGCCACGGGCTTTCTCGCCGACGGAAACAGTGCCAGCGTTGCGAATCCGATCACGATTCGCACGAAGGCGACGCCATTCGGCCCAATTGAGCGCAACCCCTCCGCGATAAAAAGGAAGGAAGCTCCCCAGATTAAGCCAGGGATGAGGAGAAGAATCCAGCCGCTGGTCAATTATTTATGATGTCATCAATTCAGTCCTCGCCGCCGCCGAACTCAAGCCTCCAAGACCCAGTACACTATATGGAATGACCAGGAGAACATGCGTCCAGTTGGCGGCCGGTGCGCTAGCTGCGTGTTCGATTGCCGCCGGAAAGGATGACAGCATGTATCAGGCACTCTTCGAAGCCAGCCAGAACGAGAAAAAGGGACTGATGCTGTACGTGAAGGGACAGCAAATCAGCGGGATCGTGGTGAAGATCGCGAGCGATCATGTGGAAATGCGCAGCCGCGAGTACAGCCGGATTGTGGTGCGCATCGAATCGATTGATGCCGCGGCGCTGGCTTAGTCTGGCACCCGTCGAATTCCGCGCATTTGGGTGAAGTGCTTGTCGTAAGCGAAAGCCTTGCCGATTTTCAGGCGTTCCATCGTAGCGAGACTGGTGCAATCGGTGAAGCTCCAGCGTTTGTCGGCATGCGTCCGAAAGACTTTCCAGGCTCGATCCAAATCCTCTGGCGTTACATGAACCAGGCTCGAAAGACGCTCATCAAAAAGTGATTGGCCGGCACGAATCGCGACCTGTACGCTGAATCTTGTCTGGATTAGCGTAAGGACTTCGTCAACAATGTAATCCGTCGTGACGAGACGATCGCGGTTCTCCAGCAGCCAGCCTTGGGCCGACACATGTAACGGGTCCGCCGGGACAAACAAGGCAGCCCAGGCTCCAGTGTCGACAAAGGTCATTCCGCCGATTCGCCGTAGAGCACCGCATCATGTTGCTCCTGAGAGATCCATTTCTTTCCTTTGTCTGGTTTCATCTTCCAGATTCGCCCGAGCAGACGAAAAGCGTTTTCCCGGAACTTGTCATCCGAGTAGTCGCACCGGCGACTGCGTGTCCGAATCGCGATGTCCTCCGCCTGCAGGCCGATGAGGCAGGCAACAGGCCGGCCGCGAGATGTAATGATCACATCCTCACGAGCCGCACAGCGCAGCAACTCCGATGCGTTATTCTTGAGTTCGCGAACACTGGCTGATCTCATGGTGTGCCTTGTAGCTACATTCGTGACTACATGGTAACAAACCTAGGGCGCGCCGAGATCGTGACGCACTTTTAGTTGTGTTAAGATCCCTCTTTGACATTCCACGTGGAGTGAACTTAAGTGAAAGTATACGAAGGTTCTGATGTCAGAAATATCGCGCTGGTGGGTCATGGACACTGCGGAAAAACGAGCCTAACGGCTGCGCTTCTCTACACTTGCGGCGCCACCAGCCGCCTCACACGAGTCGATGAAGGCAATACCATCACCGACTTCGACGACGATGAAATCCAGCGGAAAATTACCATTTCCACCGCGATCGCCGTGGCCGAGTGGAACCGGACGAAGATCAATTTGATCGACACGCCCGGGTTCAACATCTTTATTAACGACACCAAGTCGGCCATGGTCGCGGCCGAGGGCGCGCTGGTGGTGGTGGATGGCGTCCCCGGCGTCGAAGTGCAAACTGAAAAAGTGTGGAGCTTCGCCGACGAGTTCCAATTGCCGCGAGCCGTGGTGATCAATAAGCTGGACCGCGAGCGTTCGGATTTCGACCGCACTCTGGCCAGCGTGAACGAGGTTTTCGGAAGAGCCGCGGTTCCGATCCAGTTGCCGCTGGGCGCGGAGAAGGAATTCAAGGGCGTCATCGATCTGGTTCGGATGAAGGCTTACACCTATACCAACGATGGCGACGGCAAGAGCAAGGAAAGCGACATCCCCGCCGAGCGCGCGGAGGCCGCGCAAAAAGCTCACGAAGCACTGATCGAGATGGTCGCCGAAGGCAACGACGCGCTGATGGAGCAATTCTTCGATAAGGGAACGTTGGAACCCGAGCAGATTGCAGAAGGCTTGCGCCTGGGTATTCGCGATCGCCGGATTTATCCGGTGCTGTGCACTTCCGGGCTACACAACATCGGCACCGACCGGTTGTTGAACTTCATCGTCGAGAATTTCCCGGCGCCGACCGAGCACGAGCCACTGACGGGAAAGGTGAACGACAAAGACGTACAGCGGGCAATCAAAGATAGCGAGCCCGTGTCGGCATTCATCTTTAAAACAGCCGCGGATCCGTTTGCCGGCCGCGTTACCTACTTCAAAGTGATGTCGGGAATCGTGAAGAACGACGCCAACCTCATCAACTCGCGCACGTCGGGCGGGGAGCGGCTGGCGCACATCGGATCTTTAATGGGCAAGACGATTCAGCCGGTGACGGAGATCCATGCCGGGGACATTGGCGCCGTGGCGAAGCTCAAAGAGACACTCACCGGCGACACGCTCGGAGAGAAAGCTTCGCTCATCAGTTATCCGCACGTGCAATTACCGGAACCGTCGATCGCATTTGCGATTTCAGCCAAGAGCCGGCAGGACGAGGATCGGCTGGGCAATGCGGTGCAACGCATTCTGGAAGAAGATCAGTCGCTACGTTTTTATCGCGATCCACAAACTAAGGAATTCTTGCTGGCCGGCAGCGGGCAACAGCATGTCGAAGTGATTGTCAGCCGGTTGAAGAAGCGCTACAGTGTCGACGTCGAGTTGAAGGCGCCGAAAATTCCGTATCGTGAGACCATTCGCGGCAAGGCTGAAGTTCAAGGCCGGCATAAGAAGCAGACGGGCGGACATGGCCAGTTCGGCGATTGCTGGATTCGATTCGAGCCCCTGGCTCACGGCGGGAAATTCCAATTCGCCAACGAAGTCTTTGGCGGCGCGATACCTCGCAACTTTATTCCGGCCGTAGAGAAAGGCATCATTGAAGCCGCAGCGAATGGATTTTTGGCAGGCTTCCCGATGGTGGATTTCAAGGCCACTGTGTACGACGGTTCTTACCACGACGTGGATTCGTCGGAAATGGCGTTCAAACTGGCGGCGCGCAAGGCTTTCAAGGCCGGGATGCAGCAAGCGAAACCGGCCATACTGGAGCCGATCATGAACGTGGAAGTTCAGGCGCCGGTGGAATACGCGGGCGATCTGATGGGCGATTTGAACGGCCGGCGCGGCCGCATTCAGGGCATGGACACAAAAGGCAGCACGCAGATCATTAAAGCGCAGGTGCCTATGTCCGACATGCTCAACTATCAGAACGACCTGATTTCGATGACGCAGGGCCGCGCCTCGTACCACATGGAGTTTTCGCACTACGACTACGTTCCGCAGCTCCAGGCGGACAAGATCATCGCCGCCGCCAAGGCCGCTAAGACGGGAGAAGAAGAGGAAGAGGAGTGAGGCAGATGAAACAGTACGCGGGTTTGATCGCGGTCGTCCTGACGGCGACGACTGCATACGCAAAAAAGGCGCCTCTCGAGTTGGCGGGAGTGAGCTGCCAGACTCCTCCACCACTGCACTGTCCCGACGCGAATTGTCCGGGGCCGACGGTGATCGAGCAAGGAACGGCGCTGGAACCGAAGAGCGGCCGCAAGTTTTTTCTGGATTACCCCTGCGACTTGAAGCGCGGTGAAAAGGTCACATTCATTCTCAGCCTGCATGGCGGCGGATCGTACGGAAACTGGCAGCGCCACTATTTCCCGATCATGGACTACGCAAAGAAATATCGCCTGGTCATTGCCACGCCGAACGCGCCCCCGAGAGTGTGGGCCGAAGTGGATGACGAGTACTTGCAGAACATCGTGAATCTGGTTTACGAGCAGGTCGGCAAGAAAAACATAAAGGCATTTTGGCTGGTTGGACACTCGCAGGGCGGCATGACTTCGAATCGGCTGGTGCGCACAGACTTCTTTAAGGAGAAAGTGGATGGCTGGCTGAGCCTGTCCGGAGGCCGCTTGGGCGGCAACCCGGGCCGAGGCGCGAATTTCGGCGCTGGCCGCGCTGCAGCTCCAACTCCGGCGGCTGCGACAACCTCCGCTACGACACCGGGCACGCCCGGGGGCCGCGCGGGGACTGTCAATTTTGCGGCGGCGATGGCTGCGTTGCGCGAACCTCCGGCTAACGATTTCTCTTTCATCTACGAAACGGGTCAGCACGAGATGGACGACAAGGGGCTACCCGAGACGTCGGCTTGGGCCGCCAAGTCCGGCTGTGGTCCGCGAGTCCGGCGCAAGGACGTGGTCGACTCAAAGCCGGGATATGTTTACGACTCTACCCGCCAGAACCCAGGATCCGAAGCCTGGGGACACCTGCCGAGGCCGGGGACAGCCGGGGTTTTTGTGTATCCGAGCTGTAAGGGTGGGCGAGTGGTCGCCGACGTTATTCGCATGGACAAGGGTCACACCGAGGGACTGGAACCGCAAGTCACCGAGCAGCTCATCCAATTGATGCTCTCGGCGAAGAAGTAATCCGCTCCATCAAGATTGGAACCTTTCGGCTAAGCCGCGCGTAGTCATTCCAGGAGGATGATCGCGTGCCCTACGTGTCCTCTAGCACACCCTTCGATTCCGCCGGTTTGACGCGACCGATGGTCAAGGCCCTCTTTGTCGCGAGCTGCCTGCTATCTGTGGTTTCCTGGTACACCACGTTTCTCGGAATGCGGCTGTACCTCTCGATCTGGTTTTCAGCGCTGGCGTCGATCGGCGTACAAACTACGTTGGTTCTGGTGGCATGGCTGATAGGCTTCAGCTCGTCCGGCCGCAACCTGGGAAAGCGATGGCTGCTGATCGGGGTGTACGCCGTAACTGCCATCATCTCGATCGGATTCTCCTATACGAGCCTGTACACCTGGTTCAGCGCGCGCGAGCGTCCAGCCACCATCGAGCGGCGATTGTACGACGGCTTGGCGGATTCCGCCGGTCAAGTGCAGAAGCTGCTGACATCGGCGGTGGATGAACAGCAGAAACATGTCCTCGCCCTGGACGAAATGACGGCGGCTGAGAAGACGCACGGACATATTTCCCAAGCTCAGGATGCCGATCCTTACCTGGCGCAGGTGCGAACTGCCGTCGCACGCGAAGGACAGACCTACGCCGACGGTTACAAGGAAGGATCGGGACCAGGCGTTCGTTACTCGGCATTCGACCGCTACACCAAGCTGGCCCGGCAATCGCTTGCGAACATGCAGCGCTCGCAGCGTGAACTGACGGGCTTCGTTGCGGCCGCGAAGCCACTTGATCCCACCGACAAGCAGCTGCAGGCTTATCGTCAGGTGTACGACCAGGTGCCGTGGGCGGACATCGAACAGTCGCTGCATTCCGGCCAATTCGCGAAGCCTCCGGTTCCGGCATACAGCGATTTTGTGGATCGAACGGCATCCAGCCAGGAAGATTTGTTGATTGCCTTCGAGGAGCTTTTCACGGCGCCAACAGCCCGGCATGGATTCGCCCTCATGCTGGCTGCCTTCATCGACATAATCGTTTTCCTGCTGGCCTTCGCGTCGGGTCCGTATTTCTTTGGCGCCGCGGAGCAGCGCTGGATGTCGGCGGGAGCGGCGCTGGAGGGAATCGACCGCCAGATTTTCACGCGCGATTTTCTGCGGAAGCTGACGTCTGGTCCGCGCGGGATAGCTCGGGTGGATATTGCCGCTTTGAGTCCGGGCGAACAGCAGTTGTGTTTGTTACTGGTTGCTAAGAAACTGGCGGTACTGTCCGAGGATGACGGCAAGCAGTATTATTTGCTCGAACAGGGAATTCACGAACAGTTGCTCGAATCGCTGGCATCGCAGGATTTCCCGTTGCGCGCCGCGACTGTCGCGTAACCACAGCCTGGCTACAAACCTAGCTTCTGTAGTGTCTGCTCGACGTCCTTGGGGTGGAATCCGAACGGACCCGGCTTGCTTTTGAACGCGACTCGGCCATCGCGGTCGATGACGTAGAGTCGATCGGGCCAGCCGGTGTAGGCGGTTTCCGTGGAGTTCGAGAAGTTGTCAATCAGCGCCGGAAATTGGAGATGAAGATTGCGGACGCAGGAACCGGCGACGGCTTCGCGCTCCTCGATGCTCTGTGGAGTGGAGAATACAACGTTCTGGGTGATGTTGGACTGCATTTGCCATACGTCGCTGGCATGCGCTTCGAGAATGTAGACCACGAAGAATGC
>JBGPSX010000062.1:0-12617 GCA_041490325.1 Bryobacteraceae bacterium
CCCGCAAGTGGTCCGGACGCCTTTGGTTACGATGACATCCTTAACAGCCAATGGCACGCCCGCGAGCGCGCCCGCATCTTCTCCAGCGGCTATCTTCCGGTCAACACGCTCCGCCGCCGCGAGCGCGCGGCCGGTTGAAAAAAGTAAATAGGCGTTCGTCTTCGGATTCTCGGCCTGCGCATGCGCGAGCGCGGATTTCGCCAATTCTACAGCGCTGAACTCGCGCTTCAGCAAGCCTTGCCGAACCTGTTCAACGCTCAGTCCACTGACACCCGCTGAACTAACACTCATCGCTCGATGACCTTCGGAACCTTGTAATAGCCGGCGCCCGCCAGAGGTGCGTTCGCGAGGGCTGTCTCGTTGTCCAGCGTCGGGCGCTCGCGATCCTGGCGAAGAGTCGCGGTCTCATCGGCGTCGTAAAGGACTTGGGCCATGGGCTCGACATTAGACGTGTCCAGCTCGTTCAATGTGTCCATGTGCGTCAAGATTTCGTCCAGGTCTTTGGAAAGGCGCACGATCTCCTGGTCGGTTAGTTTGAGGTTAGCGAGATCCGCCACGTAACGGACCTCTTGCTCGGTAATCTTCACGCCGACGCCTTTTTCCGGGACTGCTTGTAGAGCATGCGCATGATCGGGTCGTCGATTTCGTCCGCGTCATCGAGTGGCTTGGTTGCGCGCAGGCTCTGTGCCGGCTGAGGCGGACGGCGCGGAGTTGCGATCCGGAATTCCAAGTCGCTTATCACTCCGTTGCCCAGAATCTCGCACAACTTCGGCAGGATCTGGTAGCGCAAATGAAATAGCTGCTTCTGCCAGACCGCGTCTTCCACTTCAACTATCAGGTTCCCGCGCACCAGTGCCTTCGCCACGGCGTGCGCCCCAACGCGTTTTCCCACTGCCGCGCGCCATGCGCCGCGAGCCAGGTCATCCAGAGACACGGCATCTCCAAGATCCAATTTTGCTAGGGATTTGCCGGCGCGTTCCATGGGGATGAACTCAATTCTAGCATTGAGGGGCCGTCTACCTGGGCGAATTATGAGCCGAGAAACGCCCGCAATTCGGCCAGCGTCTGATCGGGCAACTCCTCGGGCAGGAAATGACCTCCCGGCAGAGCTTTGCCAGTGACATTGGCCGCCCGCTCGCGCCAAGTTGCAGCCACATCGAACATGCGATGCATTGCGCCACGCTGGCCCCACAAAGCCAGCAGAGGACAGGCGACCTTGCGGTTCAGATCGGCTTGATCGTGTTCCAGGTCGATGGTTGCCGCCGCGCGGTAGTCTTCGCACGCCGCATGCATGGTTGCTGGATCGCGGAAACAGCGAAGATACTCTGCGTAAGCCTCCGGCGTCACCGAGTTCGGCATCAACGGTTTATAGAATCGCTGGAGAAAAAACTCCAGGCTGTTGCCGATCAGCGTCTCGGGCATGGGCGCGGGCTGAATCAGAAAGAACCAGTGATAGTAGGCGGTGGCGAACTCCTTCGTCACGTTATGGAACAACTTGTGGGTCGGCACAATGTCGATCACGGCAAGTTTTGTAACACGATCGGGATGATCCAGCGCCATGCGATGCCCAACTCGGCCGCCTCGATCGTGCCCAACTACGGCGAATTTCTCGAAGCCAAAATGACGCATGACTTCGACCTGATCCAGCGCTGTCGCGCGCTTCGAATAACCTGCGTGATTCTCGCCATCCGCCGGCTTGCTGCTGTCGCCATAGCCGCGCAGATCGCTAATGATCAAGGTGAAATCGCGCGCGAGAGCAGGCGCGATCCGATGCCACTCCACGTGCGACTGCGGATATCCGTGCAGCAGCAGAACCGGCGGACCCTGACCGCCCGAAAGGACGTGAATTGTCGCGCCGCTAGTCTGAATCTTGGAAGTCTGGAAGCCTTCGAACATATGAGTTTGTACCGCAGCGTTTTGACCGCGTGCGGCAGTCGCAGCCGTCATGAGCGCCGCCGTCTTCAGAAGAGTCCGCCGATTGAACGCGTTGTTGAAGAGCTTTATTGAACAACCGCTCCCTTTGGTCACGGCTCTGTTAGCGGCTGTGGATTGGTAAGCGGGTGTCGATGCGTCGCGTGGAGGCTGAGCCGTGGCTGCAAGGAGCATGCCATATTATGACGCATGCCATATTAAATTGAATGCCGAAACGCATCGTCATCGCCGGCGCAGGCATCGTGGGCGCATCCATCGCCTATCATCTCGCGAAACTCGGCGCTCGCGTAACCATACTCGACGCCGTCCAGCCCGCCGCTGGAGCGAGTGGGAAATCGTTCGGCTGGCTCAACGCGACCTTTTCGAAACGGCCTCGCAGCTACTACGAATTCAATTTGCTCGGGATGGAGGGATGGCATCGTCTCGAACACGAGTTAGACGGCGCGCTCGAAATTCAGTGGGGTGGCAGCGTTGCCTGGGCGCCTGCGGGTCCGGATGCCGAGGAACTGGAGCGCTCTGTCCGTCTTCATCAAGAGTGGGGCTACGTCGCGCGCCTGATTACCAAGCCGGAATTCGATCGGCTGCTGCCCAACGTATCGCCGGGCGAGGTCGCAATCGCGTGTCATTGTGAGCAGGAAGGCTCAGTCGATCCCGCGCATGCCGTGGCCATGTTGTTCGCGAATGCTCGGAGCTTAGGCGTCGAACTGGTGGCGCCCTGCCAGCTCATCGGATTCGAATCGGATGGCGTGCAGACCAGCACGGGCCGCATGCAAGCCGATGCCGTAGTGCTGGCCTGCGGAGTGGATTCGCCGCGCCTCGCCGCGCTGGCCGGCATCCGCGTGCTTCTGAAAGACTCACCCGGGGTGCTGATTCACACTGCGCCGATGCCGACGCTCATCGATCGCATCGTCCTCGCGCCGGGCGTGCACCTCAAGCAAGAATCAGACGGCCGAATCATCGCGGGCGGCCAGATTGTCGCAGGCGCTGGGACCTCTAGAGCGCCAATGGCCGACGAACAACATATCCTAGAGCAGGCGACCCGCTTTCTTCCGGCGCTCAAAACAGCAACCATAGATCACTCGACGCTGGGCTATCGCGTGATGCCCGAAGACGAATATCCAATTGTCGGATTCGCATCAGACCGTCGCGATATCTACATCGCCGCAACGCACAGCGGAGTGACCCTAGCGCCCGCGATCGGCGAACTGGCAGCGCTCGAGATCATGGACGCGAAGCAGGCGAGCCTGCTCAAACCATACCGGCCGTCGCGATTCGCCTGAATTATTTCGCCACGCGCAACTGTGTCGTGTTCGCGGTCTGATCAAGCTGAGTAACGATGACGTCCAAGTCTCCCGGCTTCGCGCTCGCCGGTACTTGAAAGTTGATCTGATACAGACCTGCGAACCCAGGCGTGAGACCAGCGTACGCGACGCTCGCGCTTTGTCCATCCACGGTCACGGTGGGTTGCGACACAACGCGCGCGAACGGCTCCGCGGACGGCGCGGGCTGGCCGGATGCCACGCTCGGATTGGTTGCGCCCATGCCGACCAGATACATCACCAGGAACTCGCCCGCTTTCGCCGGATGGCCGGCATCCACCAGGGTAAAGTCGGAATGCTGCGCGATGATGTGGCCGTCGGTGAACGCGGCCACGCCCGGCACCACCGAGACCAGGTCGATCGTATCCGGCAGCGTGATGCCTCCATTGGCGCTGGCGATTACGGTATACGACAGATCCGGTGTGAGCTCGTTCGGAATCTGGGCGTTAATCTGTCCATCGCTCAGGTAATACAACGGCGCCGAGAAGCCGCCGATCAAGACCGTCGTTCCGTTGTAAGTCGAAGGCAAGGGCAAGACTCCGGGCGACGCCGTGGCTCCCGCGAGGCCGCTCCCGAAGATCTGAACTACATTGCCCGGCGCCAATGGTCCGCCGATCACGGGATTCAAGTTGTGCAGCGTTCCATCCTTTGCCAGCACCGGCGCCTGATTCTGCGAAATGGACCCGCTAATCTGCACCGTGGCCGGATCCAGCAATCCTGCCGCCGCGCGTACGGTGACCTGCATGCCTGCCGATGTCGTACCCGGCTGCCACGTGGCGGAATAATTTCCCTCGTTATCGCCCAGAAGCGACAACGCTGGATCTCCGTTTGAAAAACTCGCAATCACCGAGCCGTTCGAAACGCTAATGCCGCAATCGTCGTTGAGCTGGACCGCCAGATCAAGAGGCCATTTGGCGGGCACGGAGAAATTATTCAACGTTCCAGTGGAGGTGATCGCCAACTTTCCCGGCGTGCAGCTCGCCGCCGGACCAGTGGCCGACGCTGCAATAGTTCCAGCCGGTTGCACCACCAGCCCGATGTTGACGATGCGCACTTCCGATGCAATCGCGATGCTGACTTGTCCAGCGTAGATGCCCGGCGCAAGCCCCGTCGTGTTTACCGACACTGTAGCCGTGCCAGGATTGGCGCCGCTCGTTCGTCCCGAAGTGGGGTCCACGGACAACCAATTGGCTCCGTCAGACGTCAGTGTTCCAGCTTGGAACGTTACTGCCGTTGCGCTGCTGGCGTGGACGGTGAGCACTTGCGATTTGGGTTGTAAACCGGCGGCAGACGTAAAGAACATGCCCTCCGGCGCCGGGTCCGGCGCCACGGGAGTGCCGGCTGGTTGGAGATCGAATACCGCGACCACGTATTGGGGCGAGTTCAGGGCCTTCGGGTCGGAAATGCGGATCAGCGCATAGTAGCCACCCGGATCGGCCTGCGTTGCATCGGAGTTGAGTTGCATTACCAGCCGTCCCGGGCTCGAAGTGGTTGCGGCGCCGCTCGTATTCCTGCCCAACGAGAGGAAGTCGTCGCCCTTCAGCACCTCGGCGGTCCAATTAACGGTACTCAACGGATCCCCGTTATTCAAGATGTTGAGAACTTTGATGTGAGAGTGACCGCCGCCCTGCCTCGCGTGGAATCGCACGCCCACCTCGTCCACACTCAGGATAGGTACTCTTCTCGCCACCCTCAAGATAACCGGCACGTCCATGTCTCCGGCGGGCGTGGTCACGTGAATCACGTCCCGATAGATACCTATACCCAGGGCGCTCGCATCGACATGGACCCGCAGGAACGCCGGCGAGTTTCGCCGGATCTGTCCGGAACTGGGCGTCACATCGGTAATCCAGCGACTCGCCGACAGGACTTGAGTCGAGAACGCCAACGAACCTCCGCCCCCGCTGTTGGCGACCACCAGTAGCCGTTCCTGTACGCCCGAAGATTGCACCAACGTTGCAAAGCGAAGAATAATCGGCGTAGCTGTTAGTATCGGCGGGTTCGTGGAAATCACCATCGTCACGGCTACGTCGGTGGTGAAGTTGGAACTGTCGATGATCCGCACGCGGCCGGTGTAGGTCCCGATCGGCATCGTGCCGGGATCAACGGTGACGCTGAGCACCGCGGGCGTCTTTCCATTCAGCGGCTTCACGCTGAGCCACGCTGGCGCTGCCGTGTTCGCTGCCCCGCTATCCAACACGACCCGGAAAGTAACCGCCGCCGACGTGTTGTTGACGATGCCAATATTCTGCGACGCCGGAGAGTCGCCCCCCGCCGCCGCGGCGAACGTGAGGCTGGTCACGGAAACCAGGATGACCGGCGCGTTGGCTGTGACAGTGAGTTGAAACGGTTTTATGAACGACGCCTTGGCCGCATCGGTGACCGTTATGTTGAAAGCGAATGGGCCCGTTGCGGTAGGCGTGCCGCTCAGAGTGCCGCCCGTGTTGATGGTCAGACCCGGAGGAGGGTTTGTGATTGAGAAGCTGTACGGTGGTGTTCCACCGGATGCGTTGATCGCCTGTGAGTAACTCACGTTAACTACTCCGCCGGGCAGCGGCGACGCAGTGGTGATGCTCAACGCCGCGGCGACGCTCATCGAAAAAGGCTTGGTCCCTTGGGCGCCAGCGCGATCGGTCACCAACAGGTTGAAGTTGAAGGTTCCCGCCCGGGTGGGTGTCCCGCTCAAAACGCCGTTGCTATTTACTGTCAGCCCAGGCGCGAGCCCGTCGGGATCGAAGGGACTGATGGGTACGGCCGCGAACGTGTACGGAGGCGATCCGCCCGTGACGTTAAACGTGAGCGGAGTGTAAGCGACGCCCACCGTTCCCTTTGGAAGCGTGCCGGCGTTTGCGATTGTTATTGCGGCATTGACGATGATCGAGAGCGCCTTGGTCGCGGTTTGCTGCGCGGATGTCGTCACTCGCACCGTGAATCCGGACGTGCCTGACGCGGTCGGCGTCCCGCTGATCGTACCTCCGGCGCTCAATGTCAGACCGGCCGGCAGCGATCCCGCGCCAGCTACTAAAGTCCACGTATAGCTTCCTGTTCCACCTGTGGCGGCCAGTTGTGCGGTGTAGGCGCTGCCCACGGCGCCATTCGGCAGAGAAGCGGTCGTGACGGTAGGAGCGCTACCGACTTGCGCCAGCAACGGAGCCAGCCAAGCAACAGCTACTCCGAGTGTCAGAGCCACTCGTCGCATCTAAAGCATTATTGCGAAACCGGCAGTCGCGTGGTATTCGCCGTTTGCCCACCCTGCAGGACCTGCAGCACCAGATCGCCAGACCGCGCATTGGCCGGCACTTGGAAATTGATTTGATAGAGCCCGGCGAATCCCGGTGTGAGCCCAGAGAAAACAGTCGGCGCGGTCTGCGCGTCCACCATCACAGTTGCGGCTGCGGTAATGCGCGCGAAGGGCTCGCTCGATGGCGAGGGTTGCCCGGACGCCACTGCGGGATTCGTCGCCCCCAGTCCTGCGAGATACATGACCAGGAACTCGCCCGGCTTGGCCGGATGCGCAGCGTCCACCAACGTGAAATCTGAATGCTGCGCGATGATGTGGCCATCCGCGAAAGCAGCGATGCCCGGAACCACCGGAACTATGTCGATCGTGTCAGGCAAAGTGATGGCGCCATTTGCGGTGGCGATGATGGTGTACGGCGTGTAAGTGTCCAGTTCGGTCGGGAGCTGGATGTTCACTTGCCCGTCACTGACGAAGTAAAGCGGCGCCGAGAATCCGCCCACCAGCACGATGGTGCCGTTGAAGGCTGTAGCCAGCGGCAAGACATTGGGCGAAGCAGTCGCCGACGCCAGACCGCTGCCAAAAACCTGGGATACAGTCCCCGGAGCGAGCGCTCCGCCGACCACCGGATTCAAGTTATGCAGCGTCCCGTTCTTGGCCAGCACGGGCGCCTGGTTCTGCGAAATCGAGCCGTTGAGTTGAACCGTCGCCGGTTGCAGTGCTCCGGACGACGCGCGGACCGTCACTTGCATTTGAGCGGATGAAAAACCGGGTTGCCAGGTGGCCGAATAACTGCCGACGTTGTCACCGCGCAGCGATAGCGGCGGATCGCCGTTGGAAAAACTAGCGGCCACCGACCCGTTGGTAACGCTGGCCCCGCAATCGTCATTCACTTGAACCGTAACCGTGGCAGGCCATTTCGCCGGCACTGAGAAGTTGTTTGCGATCCCCGTCTGCGCGATCGCTAACTTGCTGGCCGAGCAGCTCGCCTCCGGACCTGCCGCCGACGCCGCGATAGTTCCCGCTGGCTGCACTACCAGTGCGACGTTGACGATCCGGACCGAACCCAACATCCCCACGCTGATTTCTCCGGAATAAATGCCCGGTGCGAGCCCGGCCGTATTCACAGCCACGGTGGCCGATCCCGAACTGGCGCCGGAAGACTGTCCCGCTGCCGGACTCACCGCCAACCAGCTTGCTCCGTCCGACGTCGAGGTCGCGAGTTGGAAGGGAACCGCCGATGAACTGCTGGCGTTGATGGTCAGCAATTGCGATTGCAACTGTGTCCCCGCCGGCCCGGTGAAAAACATTCCGGTCGGCGAGGGATCGGGGAGCGCTGGGCTCCCGGCGTCGGCCAGATCCAGCACCACCATCACGTACTGCGTCGAATTGAGCGAGTTCGAATCGGAAATGCGAATCAACCCGTAATAGGCACCAGGAGCCAACTGAGTTGCGCTGGCGCTGAGACCAACCGTCAGATCGCCCGGCTTGGTGGCGGTAGCAGTGCCACTCGTCGATCCGAGCGACAAGAAATTCGCGCCCTGCGTCACCGCAGCCGTCCAATTCACCGTGGCGGCTGGGTCGCCCAAGTTCAAGATTTTGACGGTTTGTGTGTATGAGCTGCCGCCACCCTGGCGAGCTCGAAAACGCAGCCCGACAATGCTGACGCTCAGCATCGGCCCGTTCCTGGTGATGAACAACGTGACGGGGATGTCCACGTTCCCGGCCGCAGTTACGACGCGCAGGACGTCGCGATATTTTCCGAGCTGCAGCCCTTGCGGGTTGATGCGAACGTGCACATACACGGGCGAGTTCCGCTGGATCTGGCCCGAGCCCGGACTCACGCTGGTAATCCAGATGCTCGCGTTGAGCACCTGCGTGCTGTATTGCAACGGACTACCGCCGCCGTTGTTTCTGAGGACGACTATTTGCTCGACCGAGGCGGATGTTTGAGCAGCCCCAAAAAACTGAAGCAGGTTGGGAGAGACATCCAGCGACGGCGCCTTAGCCACCACTTGTAGCGTGACTGCAACGTCGGCCGGAACCTGGGAGCCGTCCTCGATTCGCACGCGCCCGGAATAATTACCAGCGGGCATGGAGCCTTGATCGACGCTGACGGCAACCCGCCCTGGCGTGGATCCACTCGCCGGACTTACTTTCAGCCACGCCGGAGTTGGATCACTGCCCGCGCCTAGAGGTGTGGCGCGAAAAGTGGTCTGAGACGTTCCCGCCGCAAGCACGATAATCGATTGCGAATCGGGCGAATCCCCGTTAGCGGCTGCCGTAAAACTGAGGCTCAATGGGGCGGCTACAAGCAGCGACGTTCCAGCCGTAATCGTGACCTGGAACGCCTTTGTGACCGAGACCTTGATGTTGTCAGTCACAGCTACATTGAACGAGAACGTTCCACTCTGGGTTGGGTAGCCGATCAAGACTCCGCTCGGTGTGATGCTCAACCCCGGCGGAGGCGTGCCAACGAAAAACACGTAAGGGGGAGATCCGCCAGTGGCGGTGAGCGTTTGCGAATAATTCACGCCCACCACTCCGCCCGGAAGTGGCGAGGCCGTCGTGATGCTCAGCGGCGGATTGATCGTCAACGTGTATTCTTTGGTTCCGATGTTCTGGCTGGTGTCCTGAACTGATACGGTGAACTTAAAGGCGCCGGCTAGAGTGGGCGTGCCCGAGATGACGGCCGTTTCAAAGCCAAGCTGCAGTCCAGGCGGAAGAGACCCGCTGATGACGCTCCACGCGAATGGAAATTTCCCACCTTGGCTTCTCAGTTGGGTCGCGTAGGGCGCATTTACGTCCCCATCCGGCAACGGAGACGCCGTCGCGATGACGATGATTGGCGCAACCGTTAACTGAAAGAGCTTGGTAATCGGCAGGAAATTCCCTCCGACAGAGTTCGGAGTCGCAGTAATGGAGAAACTGAAGGTGCCGAGGGTGTGTGGAATTCCGCTCAAAACGCCGCTTTTAGAATCGAGACTCAGGTCCGGCGGCGTTCCACTAATCGACCAACTGTACGATCCAGTGGAACTCACCGTGAACTGAACCGAATAGGGGTTGTTGAGAAGGGCGTCAGGGAGCGGAGAACTGTTTGTGATCGTGACCTGGGCGAACAATCCGCCGCTTACGGCTACAAATAGGCTGAGAGTGAGACCCGGTAACCGCACTACCATTCATTCTACAGAAGCGGCAAGGCTGGAACGAAAGCCTTAGTCCGTACGTCTGATTACACAGAGAGAAGCGTAAGTCAGTTCAACCTTCTCCTCCTCTGGTTGGCGCGGTCCGAATCTGCGGGCCGCGCCTCTTTGTTTACTTATGTAAGTGCCGATTGTGCAGCGAGTTCTGAGAATTTCTCGAAGAACTTCTTGATGATCAGTTTTGAGGTTGTATCCAGCAATCTTTGGCCGACGCTCGCAATTGTTCCGCCCACCTGGACTTCGCCCTCATACTTCACTTCTGTCGAATCGCCTTGCGGGATCAGTGTCAGCGCGCCGTCGCCTTTGACGAATCCAATCTTCCCGCTCCCGTCGACCACCAACCGAAAACTTTCGGGCGGACTCTGATCCATCAGGCGCACCTTGCCTGCGAACAACCCGCCGATGCTGGCGATGGACATCTTCATTTTCATCTCGTACTCGTTGTCACCAACCTTGTCGAGATGATCGGCGCCCGGCATGCATTGTGCGAGAATCGCCGGATCCTGCAGCAGTTGATAAGCGCGCTCTTGCGCCACAGGCACCGTGTAAGCGCCGCTAATCTTCAAACAGTCCTCGAGAGGGCCACCGTGAGTGCACGCATCGCGTACACGCGCGCCAGATGTTTGCGATAGTCGGCCGATGCATGTAGATCGGAGTTGGCGTCCACGCCGTCGGCAACTAGCGCCGCGGCTTTTTGGATATCGGTCGCGCTGCCCGCGGTTCCTTCCAGCGCCTTCTCGACATTGATAGCCCGGTAGGGTTTGCCGCTCAGTCCGGTAACGCCAACGCGCGCCATCACGATCTTCCCGCCGGCCTTCTTCACCCGCGCCGCGACGCCCACGATCGCAAATCCCGATGCCGGTTGCACCATCTTGTGGTAGCTGGTCCCAACCGATTGCTCTTCCACCGGCACGATCACTTCCCGAATCAGTTCGCCGGTGTCGAGTGCGGTAGTGAACGTGTCGACGAAAAAGTCAGAGATCGCCACTTCACGCTGTCCCTTGGCCGTTACCAATACGACTTTCGTTTCCAACGCCAGCAGCGAAGCCGGATAATCCGCCGCCGGATCGGCGTGCGCGATGCTGCCTCCGATGGTCCCCATGTTGCGAACCTGTATGTCGCCGATGTTCGACGCGGCTTCGGCCAGCAGCGGGCAGCGCGAGCGAATCAAGGCCGAGCTTTCCACCTGGTAGTGCGTGGTGGTGGCGCCGATTCGCATTGTGCCGCCTTCTTCGCGAATGTAGTTCAGGTCCGGAATGCGGCCCAAATCGACAACTGTCGCTGGCGCAGCGAGGCGCAGCTTCATGAGAGGGATCAGGCTCATGCCGCCGGCCAGCGCCTTGGTGTCGTCCTTCGACAAAAGCCCCAGCGCGTCCTTGAGATTCGCGGGAGAGGAGTACTCAAAATTCTGCGCGATCATGCCTTGCCTCCCTGCTGAATCAGGTTCCAGATTTTTTCCGGCGTCAGCGGCATATCGATGTGACGCACGCCTAATGGGCTCATTGCATCGACCACCGAATTAACGACGGCCGGCGAACAGCCGATGGTTCCGGCCTCGCCGACTCCCTTCACGCCCAACGGATTCACCGGCGAGGGCGTTTCCGTGTGGCTGGTTTCGAGCCAGGGAATGTTGCTGGCCTTGGGCAGCGCATAATCCATCAACTCTCCCGTGACAAGCTGGCCGCTGTCGTCATAAACAGCCTGCTCCCACAGCGCCTGCCCGAGCCCTTGCACCACGCCGCCATGCACCTGTCCATCCACTAAAAGAGGGTTGATGATTTTTCCGCAGTCATCCACCGCGACGTAGCGTTTCAGATCGATGGCGCCGGTTTCTTTGTCCACTTCGGTAACCACGATGTGCGAGCCGAAGGGAAACGTGAAGTTGGATGGCTCCCAGAAGTTGGTGGCCACCAATCCCGGAGTTTCGCCGGGCGGCAGCTTCATGGCTCGATAGGAGGCGCCCGCGATTTGCGCGAGAGTCACGGATTTCCCGCTCTTGTTGTCTGTGCACACGCCGTTTGCGAACGTAACATCATCGCTCTTTAGCAGCATGGCGCCATACTTCTTGATCTTCGCCTTCAGTTCTTGAATCGCGTTGTACATGGCCGGTCCGCCCACGGCCGTCCCACGGCTTCCAAACGTTCCGATGCCGTATTGCACGATCGCGGTGTCGCCATGCAGCACCAGCACGTCGTCGATGCCGATTCCGAGTTCGTCGGCGGCGATCTGGGCAAAAGTTGTTTCCTCGCCCTGGCCGTGCGGCGAGCAGCCGGTCATGACCGTTACCTTGCCGGAGGGCTCGATCTTTACAGTGGCGCTCTCCCATCCGCCGGCTGGCGTGGCCGGTGAGGGACCGAAGGAGCAAATCTCACCATACGCGGACATGCCGATGCCGAACAGGCGGCCTTCCGCGCGCGCCTTCTTTTGTTCCTGCCGCAGATTCTTATAGTCGACGATGCCGAGCGCCTTCTCGAGCGGCGCCGCGTAATTGCCGCTATCGTAGCTGAGCCCGGTTGCGGTGGTGTACGGGAATTCATCCTTACCGATGAAATTCTTCAAGCGGATCTCCGCCGGATCCATCTTCAATTCCGCCGCCAGAATGTCCACCATCCGCTCAATTCCGTGCGTTGCTTCCGGACGCCCAGCGCCTCGATAAGCATCCGTTGCCATGCAATTGGTAAACACCCCGACAATGTCGGCCCGGATATTCTGGCACTTGTAAAGGCCGGGCATCATCAGGACCGACAGCGTAGGAATTGCCGGTGTCAGCAGCGAATGAAACGCGCCCAGATCTTGAATCAGCTTCAGCTTGATGGCGAGAATCGTACCGTCGCGCTTGGCCGCCACTTCGTAATAGTCGACATGCCCGCGGCCGTGAATGGTACCGGTGAAATTTTCACGCCGGCTCTCGATCCATTTGATCGG
>JBGPSX010000063.1:0-12500 GCA_041490325.1 Bryobacteraceae bacterium
GACGCCGTCGCCGTCCAGATCATAACCCCTGTACTCGCTCCAGTAGTTGCCGATGCCGTTGCGCTCCCAGTTGGTGTTGCTGCTCCGGCCGATTACACGAATGGGGCTCAGGTTGGAAATGAAATTATTGCGAGAAAAGTCATTCTGCTCGGCGCTGGCGAAGGCTTCGATGGCGGTGTCGTTGGCGGTGATGAGGTTGCGTTCGAATCTGCTGTGTCGCAGCGATTCCATGAAGATGCCTATTACGTTGTCGGCAATCAGGTTCTGTTCGGCGATGCAGTCCTGGCTGTCCTGAAAGAGGATGCCGAACGAGCTGAAGCCCCGGTTGTGCAGGAACGCGTTACGGCGAAATTGGATGCGCCGCGAGTACATGATGGCGGCGCCGGCGATGTTGTTCTCAAAGATATTGTCCTCGAAAATATTGTCATTCGAGTACATGTAGTGCAGGCCGTAGCGCAAATCGAAAACGTGATTGCCGCGAATGACGCTCTGGTCTGCGTTTTGCAGGTACATGCCGTCGCGCATGAGGGAGATTACGTTCTCGTCGATGGTGTTGCCGGCGGAATACCAGATGTGAATGCCGGCGCCGCGCTCACCCGGCCCGAGCTGTTTGCGTCCCCGGATGGAGTTTGCGCGGATCACATTGCGATTGGAATGGAACAGGTAGATTCCGAACAGCACATCCTGAAGGTCGTTTTGCTCGACGCGGTTGTCGTCCGACTTGATCAGGATACCCGAGTCTTCGTCCACCAGCATGCCGCCGCTGTGTTCGATTCGAAAACCGCGGATGGAACAACCGGGGGCGGTGATCGTGATTACGCTACGGACGCCGTCGCCCCGCAACAGGGGATGGCCGACGCCCACCAGGGCCAAAGGCTTATCGAGGACGATATTCCCGTCGTAGGTTCCGCCGCGGACCTCGATCGTATCGCCGGCGGCCGCTGCTTGCACGGCATCTCGAAGAGTCGCAAACTCCGTACTTCCTGGAACCGTGAAGGTGCGCGCCGCTAGCGTACCCGCCGTTAGAACAAACGCGGATAAGCGCGCCAGGCCCATGGCCACCTTAACTCCTTCGCCGAGCCGAGGCTGCGATCGCGAGAAGCATTAGAAAGACCGAAGCAGCAATCAGGTAGGTGGCCGGTCCCGGAAAGTTGTTGACCGTAAAATTCGCGATTTGTTGCGTACCGATGACTGGCGGCGTAAACGGCTTGACCTTCCACGCGGCAGTTGGATCGAGCACGTGCCCGTATTGATACAGCCGGTGCCCGAAGCTCCACAGCGAAAACAAGGAGAAGTACAAAAACAGCACGACCATGTCCACCAGCTTGGACATCTTCCCGACCGTGATGGCGCGCAGCGCCAGCAACACCATGGCGCCGATACCGAAGGGAAGCCACTTGAATTCGCTGAAGTCGCTCTCGAGCAGCGGACGCATGCCGATGTAATGGTTCAGGCTGTTAATCTCGCGCAAATCGTCCCGATTAGCGGTATGACCGCCTTCGAGCGTGTAGGAATAGATCTTGAGAACCAATCCGTCCGGGAATTGATTGGAGTAGAGGGTCATTTGATACAGCGGGAAGAAGAATGACGGGATCAGCAACAATGCCGCCGCCACTACCAGCAGACGGCTGCGCAAAGTGAGTGGCAGTTCAAAAAAGCGGTTGGCCCGATCGAGCGTACCACCAGGAACTGAAGCGGAATCAGCAGTCATGGTTCTCTCCACGCCGGGCACGAGGTTATTTGCCGCCGCCACCCACGCCTCCCGCCACGCTTTTCGCGTTCGCCGATGCAGAGCCCTTCGGCTTCACCAGCATGTAACCTTGCATCTCCTGGTGCAGGGCGGAACAGAAATTGGTGCAGTAATAAGCGAAGACACCGGGTTTGTCGGCCACAAACTCGATGGTTTTCGTCTCGCCGGGATCGACGACGATATTGATGTTGTAGTCCACCAGCCCGAAACCATGCAGCTCGTCGGTGGTCTGCTCGATGTTGGTGAGATGGATGGTTACGCGATCGCCCTGGTTCACTTCGAAATTATTTGGCTCATAGTTGCTGCGCACCGCGACCATTTTGATCACTACGTTGTTGCCGCTGCGCTTGAAGCTGGCGTCCTTCACGTCCCAAATCGAATTGGCGTTCTTGTTCTCCTCTTTGGGATAAACCTCGATCGGCTTCAGCTTGCTCGCGAGAATGATCTGGGCGTAATGCGGTTCGGGCTCGGTGAACGCGTCGTAGATCAGCCTCATCTTCTCGCCGGTGATGTCGATCAACTGCGAACTTTCCGGTTGCGAAGGCCCGACGCTGAGATGACGGCCATGTGAAAGTTTGTTCAGGGCGATGAGGAATTTGCCTTGAGGATGCATGGTATCGCCCTCGATCGCGGCCAAGTGCCCGATGTTATACGACACCGGAATCTTGTCGACTACTTCCCAGGTGCCGAGCTTCCACTTGGCGACCGCGCTCTCGACGAACAGACTGGTATAGGCATAGCCTTGATCGTCGAACTGCGTGTGCAGGGGACCCAGACCTACGTTGACCTCAGCATCCTTGACCGATTCGTACTTGAGCACCGGAATACCGTCTTCATTGCCGGTGAAGTCCTTCTTCTCGACGGCCAGCTTGATCTTGTCGATGTTGAAAACGGTGGTGATGGACTGCAGCTTGCCGCTACCAATGATGTACTTGCCGTCGGGACTGACGTCCACACCGTGCGGGCTCTTAGAGCATGGAATCAAGTAGACGATACCCGGCGTGGCCTTCGGATCAATGATCTTGATGCCGCCCATCAGTTTGGTTTTGCCTTCCTTGACTGCCTTCTCGGCTTCCTTCCAGTTGACGGCAATCACGTAATCGCGGTCGCGCTGGGTAGAGGTGACTTCGAGCTTTCCCGTGCCGCGCTCGGAGTTGTAACAGGTCCAGAACGCCCAGCCTTCACTGGGCCCCTTGCCTCCAGAGCCGAGGTCGTAGTTGAAAGGTGGCATCAGGATCTGCCAGCCCATGCTCATTTCGCCGGTCTTGGGATTTACCGTGATTCCCGATACGACTCCTTTGTAGACGGTCGCATACTGTGAGATCGGCGCATAGGTGCCCTTGGGCAGCGGAATCGAAAAACGGGATGCTCCAAGAATGTACTCGGTGTTGGTGGTGACAAAGGTGGATCCATGGTTGCCCGAGACGTTGGGCATCGGGCCGAAGATCTGCCTGGTCTTGAAGTCTCGTAGATCGATTCGGGCCATGCGGTTATTGGCGTTGTCATTCACAAACAGCCAGCGGCCGTCATAGTCGCCGTTGGTTTTGCTGATCGCCGGATGATGGACATCGCCCCAGGTGAAGGCGCCCAGCATGGCCTTGCTATCTTTGTCGAACCCGTAGCCGGTGGCCGGATAGGGAGCGAAGACGGGAATGGTAGCGATGTGCCGCATGGAGGGCAGGCCGGCGACATATACATTGCCGGCGTGACCGCCCGAATAAAACACATAGTATTGGTCGACGTCGCCTGGAGCGACATAGGACGCCACGGCTGCTTCGGCGATGTCGCCGCGCTGTGCGGTCTTAGGTTTCCTGGCGCAACCAGCGGCGGCCAGAAGAGCCAGCAGGACAACACCGGCTAACCATCGATCTAGTTTGAATTGCGATTTCATACTTGTCTCCCTTCTCGATTGGAGCGGCACTTCACTTCTTCGTTCCGGTCTTCTTGGCTTCCAACGCCTGCTTCTTTTGATAAGCAGCGGTCAGCGTTCGGATGGCTTCATTGCGTTCTTCGTCCGTCAGGTGAATCTGGGTGGACAGCACCACCGACATCGTGCCAGTGGGGTTGTGCAAGAAATCGTCCAAAGTGCGGCCAAAACGGCTCTGCACGTCGGCATAAGCGATGGACAGGTCGGGCCCGATCTTGGTTGCCGATTCGACGCCCAGAACCGTTACGTCGTGGCAGATGAAACAGGTCTTGCGCACGAAGAACGAACCTTCGCCGTGCAGCATCTGCTCCTCTTTGGTCTTTTCCTCCGGCGTCGGCAGGTCGGCGAGCTTCGCGCCGGGGATGTACTCCACTGGCAGATCCGTCCGCTTCCAACTCATCACCAGCATTGCCAGCGATTGAGCATCCTTGCTTCCGAAGCCGAAGTTCGGCATCACTGTTTCGCTGGACATCGACTTCGGATTTTTGAAGTGCGCCAGGTGCCAACCAAAGACCGACGGCTTTCCTGGCATGCGCTGGTAGTCGTACTGCTCTGGATTCTGATCGCCGATGTAAGTTAAGTTCGGCCCAATCACGCCTCCGCGGTTGTTAATGGTGTGGCAGGCGCGGCAGCCCTTGGTGCGCACCAGCTCCTTGGCGTAATTGACGTAGCCGGCCCCCTTGGTTTCGCGATCGTTGCGATGGCAGATGTTGCAGTTGCTCTCGATCAGCGCCTTGCGATCGCTGACCAGATACGTCTTCGCCAGATCCGTGGCGAGCAGCGGTTGTTCCCAGTGTTCCGATTCCACCGCATGTGCCGCCGACAGCGTCGTTGCATAACCTTGGCCGCCGTGGCAGATCGTGCATCCGTATTTGGAGACCGGATGCTTGGCGAAGATGTCCTTCGGATGCGACCGGTACGGATTGGGAGCGTTATCCATCCCCTTCCACTCGATCCCGAGATGGCAGGTTGTGCAGCGATCCGTGCGGTTCAGTTCCTTCACCCAGACTTGTTGGAGTCCGGAGGGAACCGCGGTGGCGCGTTCGGGCCCGAAGCGCTTAACGATCAGTTCGCGAAACTCACGCTGATAGCCCTTCCACTCCGGCTCGGCCTGGTCCCAATAAAGATAGCCGGTGAGCGGTACTGCCATTGCGCCGAGGATGTAAATCCAAAGAATGTCGCGGTTCTTCATGTCCATCCTCAAAAATTCTTTGGGACCTCCGGCCAGGCTTCCCAGGGCCAGAAGAACTTCCAATACGGCCCTCGCAGGAAAGTCCCGACGATAGTCAACATTAGAATCAAGATCACGACCAGAAGAAAAACGAGGTTCTGCCGATTGCGCGGGCGCGCGAACCATACGCCGACCGCGCTGACGGGGCTCCGATCCAGGTACGGCCATGCGAGGGCGGCCAGCACCAGCAGGCCAGGCAGCAGGATGCCGCCAACGAGAGCGCCGTTGATGGTGAAGCCGCCGATGTGAATGGTGGTGTCGGTAACCAGTTCCTGTAGCCAAAGGAAGTACCAAGGCGCTTTGGCCGGGTTAGGCGTTACTTTGGGATTGGCGGGTTCCTCGAGCGGTGTTGGCACGACGACGGCCAGCACCGAAACGGCTAGCAAAGTCACCAGAGTAACTAGCAGCAGCCGCTTGACGAGGTGAGGCGAACTGCGGACCGTGTGGCGGTCGTAGTCTACCAGCGCCGTCTCAACCTGAGCCGTGCGACCACGCGCGAGTCCCAGGAGCGAATAGGTCTTGGACTGGACCGGACTGCTGTTTTCGCTTTTCTGACTGAGCGAGAGTTTGTCGACGCACGCCAGGCCGCCGTCTTTCCGCACTCGCCACATGTGCCAGGAGAAAAGGAAGAGCACGATCGCGGGCAGGAAGAAACAGTGCAGCACGTAGAAGCGAATCAGAGTGTTTTGCTCGATGGTGTTGCCGCCCAGCAGCAAGAATCGGATCTTGTCGCCTACAAATGGCGCGGCGCTCGCGATGTTGGTTCCGACCGTGATAGCCCAGTAGGCCAGTTGATCCCAGGGCAACAGGTAACCAGTGAACGAAAGGAAAAAAGTGACGAGCAGGAGCACCACGCCAACAATCCAGTTGAGCGGGCGGTTCTGCCCGGCAGCGGTTCCGTTGCGATACGCCGCGGTAAGGAACACGCGCACCATGTGGACGAACACCACCGCCACCATCAAGTGGGCCCCGATTCGATGCACCGCTCTTAGGAACCCTCCGAAGGAGACGACATATTCGAGGTCTTTGATCGATTGATAAGCACGCTCGATCGAAGGTACGTAGAGAAACATCAAGACCATGCCGGTCAGCGTGAGCAGCAGGAACAAAATAAAGGAAACGGTACCCAGCCAAAAAGAGTAGGAGAAACGCAGGCTCTCGCGCGTGACTTTGGCCGGGAACCAGTGCAACAGCAGATTGCGGACTACCGAATCGCCTGCTTCGCGCTCGGTGGCAGGTTTCCAAGTCCAGGTGATTCGATCCCAGATCGATTTCTTCGTCGTCATTCGCATTCCTTCAGACCGTGAGCCGGAAGTCGCGCTTCACCGGCTGGCCCAGGTTCACGATGAGCTGTCCGTCGTCCGGTGAGATCTCGAGGAGGAACCAGGAGAGCGGACGCGGAGCGGGCCCGGCATAGTTGACGCCATTGGCGTAATACTTGGAGCCGTGGCAAGGGCAGTGGAACTCGCGATGTTCTTCCACCGGGCGGCCTTCGATGTTGACCGTTTTGGGTTGATTCAGCGACACCATCTTCACCGTGCAACCGAGGTGTTGGCAGATGGCTGAAATCGCGTAGAAGCTTCGCTGTTCCCGGAAAATGTAGACCCGCTGGTCCTCCAGGAATGTGGCGCCCTCTGGAAATTGTTCTGGAAGCCCGGCCTTGAATCGTTCGGATGGCTCGTACAGGACATTCGGCACGAGCGACCGCACCATGGCAATGCCCATACCGGCGACGCTCGCAAGCAGCGCGCCGAGACCCAGCCGCTCCAGCCACGATCTTCGCGTCGAAGCTCCGGGCGCCGGCCTTGCCGCAGGTTCGGTTGGGATTGCGTCTGACTTACCGGACAGCTTCGTGCTCTTCATAGAAGAAAACCTCCATGGTCATTGCGTCGGTCGGGCACCGTATGGCGCACAAGCCGCAACGGATGCATTTTTCGTCGTCCTTGATCATGGCCGACAACTGGTTCGCCGGTTCTCCGGCAACAGCGTAGAACTCGCGCAGTTGCGCGGCCTCGTCCGGGTCCAACTCGAGCTGGCCGATCGGAACCAGCCGCAAGCAGTATTCCGGACAGACATCCACGCAGCGATTGCAGAGCACGCATTTTTCCGCGTCGTAGATGGTTTGTACGTGGCAATGCAGGCAGCGTTCGGCCTGCCGGCGGGCCTCTGTTTCCGAGTAGCCCGATTCCACCTCGGAGATTCCGGTGCGGCGGTTAAGATCGATGCTCGGCGGCGCCTGGCGCGGGAAATGATCGTAGTCCTCGGGCATGCCATAGGATCTGGTGGGGATCTTTGTTATACGAAGCTGGAATACGGACTCGTCGCGGCGGCCGCGAAGATAATTGTCAATGGAGAGCGCTGCGCGCTTGCCGTTGGCCACCGCATCGATGATGTTACGGGGGCCAAAGGCGACGTCGCCGCCCGCATAAACGCCCGGCGCGGTGGTGGCCAGGGTGTTCCGATCCACCTGGATGGTCGCCTGCGGTGTGAGCAGGATGCCGTCCTCGGGCCGGAGGAACTCGAGATTCGCTTGCTGGCCGATCGCGAGAATAACAGTGTCGGCTTCAACCCGCTCTTCGATGGAGGGGTCGAACTCGGGGCGAAATCGGCCGTCGTCATCGTAGGTACGTTTGACGCCGATCAGATCAATGGCTCGCAACCGGCCGTTTTCGCCGATGAAGCGCCGGGCGCTGCGCTGCGTTTGAAAAACAATGCCTTCCTCGCGCGCGTGCTCGAACTCGTCCTGGCCCTGAGCCGAACGCATCACCGGCATTTCAGCGAACGACTCCAGGCTCAGCATGCGCACGTCGGCGACACCGGCGCGGATGGCTGCGCGAGCCGCGTCCAGCGCGGATGCAAGAACGCCTTCATTTCCGGGCCGGTTCTGCTCCTCTTCGAGCGCGGTTCGCAGCGCCATGCGCGCGGCGTCGAAGGCCACGAAGCCGCCTCCGATCACAACCACGCGGCGCCCCAGGTCCACCCGGTAGCCGAGGTTCACGTTCAGCAGAAAGTCGACTGCCTTCACGACGCCGTCCAGATCGGAGCCTTCCACATTCAGGTCGCGCCCCTGTTGCGTGCCGACGCTCAGGAATACTGCTGCGAATCCCAGACCGCGCAATTCGCGGATACCGAAGCCTGGGCGCAGTGCGGTGTTGAATTGAAACTTCACACCCATCGACGCGACGCGGTCGACTTCCTTGTCGATCACCGAGCGGTTCAGGCGGAACTCGGGGATGCCTTGGACCAACATGCCGCCGCACGTCCCGCTGGCCTCGAAAATTGTCACGCCGTAGCCCATCAGAGCCAAGTCGTGGGCACAGGAAACGCCCGCCGGGCCAGCGCCGACCACCGCCACCATCTGTCCACTCGCGACATTCTTGCGGCTCTCTCGCAGCATCGGGAGATGCCACGGCGTCTTGTTGCCCGGCTCGGTTCCAATCTGCAACAACTTCTGCTGCGTGTCGGGCGCCAGCGACTCGACTCCGTACTTTTCGGTGACGAAGCGCTTCAGTGCCCGAATCGTGACCGGCCCGTCGATCTTGCCTCGTCGGCAGGCATCCTCGCAAGGCGCCGCGCACACCCTGCCGCAAACCGAGGCGAACGGATTGGGAGAACGCGCGGTAAGGTAGGCGTCTTCGTAATCGCCCTGGGCGATTAGTTGCACGTACCGCCCGGCATCGGTGTGAATCGGGCAGGCGGCCTGGCAAGGTACCATGTCCTTCCAGAAGTCGACTCCCGGGACCACGGTTCGGTATTGGTTCTCTGGACTGCGGTCTAACAATTGAACCTCTCCGACTCTCGACCGAGCGTACAGCGCGACTCAGGCTCGTATCACGTGTAGCCCGCTGCACGCAACTGGCCTTATACTCCGGTGCATCTTATGGCCTATCCAACGCGCGAGATGACTCACCTCAGTCTGCAACGTTGGAGTTCGGGGCACCCTTTCATTTGGGTCAAATCACCCAGGTACATGGGCCTGACGCTGCGCTGTTACTCGCATGGGCCGCAGCAGCGTCAGTGCCAGGTTGACTGCAAAGATCGTGAAAGCCGTCAGCTCAATCACGGCGGATACAGGCAGCACGCGCCAGGCCCGCTGGAAGTAGCCTTCGTAGGCCGGGATCTCGGATGCGACGCGCAGTCCGCATCCCACATTGAGCAAGACGAGCGACGCGAACATAAGATTGCGGCTGAATAGAACACGAGTTCCGCAGAATGCGGGCAAGACCTTTTGGCCGATTGCAAACACCATCGTCGAGAGAAACCCGACCGTCAGAGCGTGCCGCGAGGCGCCCCAGATGCCGCCCTTATGATCCGCCAGGGACGCAGCAACCGAAAGCACCGATGCGATCAAGAGCCAGACGTAGGCGCCCCGGACAAATATCTGGAAGCTGGCGTGGACGTTGTTGGTCTGGGCCGTTTGAATCGAGGGCTCGAACACGTGCAACGCAGCAACCGCGGTGAGCGCTGCCAAAGGTAGTAGTACGGCCGATAGCGTGGCGAATCCGAGTTGCATGACAATTACCGCGGACCAGGCGAACGCGAGTGCAGCGAATAGCGGCTTGGTTCGCGGCGTCTTCAGTCCTAGGAATGCAGGCAGCCAGCGGGCATTGAATCCCCATACGGCCGGGACCAGGAAGCCCCAGGTGGGCAACATCAGTAAACGCTGGTCAAGCTGGGAAGGAATGGCCGAATCGGCGCCGCGCACCGCTACGTAGACGGCGACTCCAAGATTGACGGCCAGAGTCGTCAGGAACCCGAGCGTGGAACCGATCACTACGTACATCCACGCCTCTTTCTTCCGAGGCGCGCTGGATTGCGCCGGTGCTGGACGATGCCTTGAAACCGTTCGGAAGAAAACGAGAAAGGCCGCCAGCTCCAGCGCGGCCGAGAGCGGCAGCAGAAAGCGCCACTGCCAGGCTGTGACATTGGCAGCCCATCGCATCCATACGCCCGCGCTCCAGAGCCCCAGGCAGATCCAGCCCCGAGAGATGGCGAACGCGGGCACCTTACCCATCTTGGACATCGAATGAAAGCCGATCCCGAGAATGAACGTCCCAATCCAGCCAAAAATCTGCGCGTGGCCGTGGGCTTGCAGCCATGCCGGCGACAGGCTGCCCAACGTCTGGGTGCTGCTGATGAAAACCAGATTCCAGACGCCGAGAAACGTGCCGGGTAAAAGCATGAACAGCAGGCCCGAGCAGATGTAGACGGTGAGCAGCCGTTCAAGGAAAGCCTCGCGTCGCGCGAAAACGGATTCACCGTGAGCGGACGCCAGACTGGCCGCAGTCATTGCCTTACTTCCCGGAACCGGCGCTCCAACGCTACCGCTCGCGGGAAGAGGATGTTGTTTTCAAGATGAATGTGCCTGTGCAAGTCACGCTCGAACTCGGCCAGGCCGTGATAGAGACCGCGATAACTGGGGCAAGTATCGTCCGGGGCCTTGAAATCACTCGACAACGAGCGAATCTTGGCAGTCAGTTCGCCCACGTCATCGTGCTCTGCGAACATGCGAGCGATGGGAGTCCCGACGGTGCCGAAACATCCCTCCGGCGCGGGTGTGCCGTTTGCCAAGGCCACCTCCATTTTCTGGATGTAGGGAAACAAGATTTCCTCTTCCTTGAGCAGGTGGGCGAATAGCTCTTGCGATAGGGCGGTGAAGAATTCGTGGATGGCCGCCAGCTCGGGGTGCGCGGGGCCATGCTTGCTGGCAACTTTGGCCGTCAACGCTTCGAGGCGCGGCAATTCCTGGCGTACGAAGGTGTGGTGCCGATTGACGATGTGCGTGATCAGTTCGGCGAGCGGCGCGTCGGACCACTGCTCCTTCTCCTGGTTCGCGGACTGATCGGTCTTGGCGAGGAGTTCCTGAGCTTGCGCGAGCGGGACCTTGGCTATCAGGCACGCTTCGCTCAACGAGCGCCTGCCGCCGCAACAGTAGTCAATGCCCAGCGATTCGAATACCCGCACGGTGGCGGGATTTTCGAGGGCGATCTCTCGAACGGTCTTCTCTGCAACTAATGTCATTGTTGGCCTCTAAGAAGAGGTTAAGGCGGCGGGCGCTTTTTATCAGTGACTAAGGTCACAAGACTAAGAAAAGCTAAATAACTGCGGCCAGATCGGCTTCGAGGCCGGCCGGGTCCAGGATGGTCAGTTCCCGGCCGTTTATCTCGATAAGTCCTTGAGCCTGAAGTCGCGACAAGTTTCGCGACACCAGCTCGCGAACGGTGCCGATGTGCGCGGCCAGCTCCTGGTGGCTGGCGCCGAGCGAGAAAGCGACGCCGCGGTTGGTGGAGCGGCCCTGGGCCTTGGCTTCACGCAGCAGCCACGAAATGAGGCGGTGGCGCACGGTGGTGAAGGACAGCTCTTCGATGATCCCGACCAGACGCCGCAGTCGGCCGCCGACAACTTGCAGAACTTTGAGCGTGACCTCGGGATGATCCAGGCACAGCGCGCGAAAATCACTGCGCGATACAAAGACCACGTCCGACTGGTCGAGTGCGGAGGCAGATGCCGGGTAATTGCCGCCGTCGAAGAGCGGAAGTTCGGCGATGGAACTGCCGGGGCCTTCGATGGCGAGGACATGCTCGCGGCCACTGACCGACATCTTGAAAATGCGGACGCGACCGGTGGAGACGACAAAGAGTCCGGCGCACGGATCGCCTTCGGAGAATAGTAACTCACCGGGCGCATAGGGCCGGATGAGGGCGCGACTGGCCAGCGCTTCAATTTCGCGGTCGTCCAGCGGCGCAAACAGGGCGGCGGACTTGAGGGTTGCTACTACGTTAGAGTGCGGCGTAATCAACTCAATTGGCGAGTTCGAACAGGCCGGCGGCGCCTTGCCCGCCGCCGATGCACATGGTGACGACGCCCAGCTTGGCTTTGCGCCGCGCCATCTCGTTGGCGATTGTCCCGACCATGCGGGAACCGGTCATGCCGAACGGGTGACCGATTGCGATTGAGCCACCGTTGACGTTGAGCTTTTCCTGTTGGATGCCGAGGCGATCGCGGCAGTAGACCACTTGCACGGCGAAGGCTTCGTTCAATTCCCAGAGATCGATGTCGTCGATCTTCAGCCCGTGGCGCTTCAGCAACTTTGGAACGGCAAAGACCGGGCCGATGCCCATTTCATCCGGTTCGCATCCGGCGACCGCGAATCCACGGTATATGAGTTTGTAGGGAATGCCGAGCGCGTCGGCGCGTTCGCGCGACATCAGTAGAGTCGCCGATGCTCCATCGGAAAGCTGCGAAGAATTTCCGGCGGTGACACTTCCTTGGCCGCTGTTTGGATCGAAGTAAGGTTTGAGTGCGAGCAGACCTTCGAGCGTTGTGTCGGGGCGATTGCATTCGTCTTTGCCGGCGCAGACTTCTTCTGTTTTCCCGATTTTGCCAGTGGCTTTGTCGAGGATGCCGCGCGTGACGCGCATCGGCACGATTTCGTCTTCGAAGAAACCTTCGTTCTGGGCGCGGGCGGTGCGTTGTTGGCTTTGGAGTGCGTACTCGTCTTGCGACTGGCGGGTGATTTTATATCGTTTGGCGACTACCTCGGCGGTGTCGCCCATCACCATATATATGCCGGGATAGTGTTGCTCGATCCA